>CAZQLB010000187.1:0-1538 GCA_964593915.1 uncultured Pseudobdellovibrionaceae bacterium | reverse complement strand
TCGCCAACCTGACCAACAAGGCGACCCGCCGGGCGTACGAAGCCGCGCTGCAGGATTTGGGTGTGGTCGGATGAGATTGCGGATGGACATCTCGTGCGTCCCGCCTCGGCAGCGCTGGATGTCCTAAATTACGGCAATGGCTGACTTCAGACTATAAACCTCTTGTATATTCGGAATATATATCCGAATATGCAAGGTATGATTATACGTTCGTTGTCGCCTATTCTTCAAAAAGCCCTTTTACGGATTCCTGCGGTAGCTCTCCTGGGTCCGCGTCAGGTGGGTAAAACAACACTGGCAAAAAATATTGTTTTAATGCAATCATCCGTATATCTTGACCTCGAATCCCCGGAGGACATCTTAAAATTAACGGATCCTTTGGCATATTTATCAAGCCATAATGATAAGCTGATCATCATCGATGAAATTCAACGTGCACCCGATTTGTTTATGGTCTTGCGAGGGTTAATCGATAAAGGTCGCCAGACTGGTCGCAAAGGCGGGCATTTTTTATTGCTTGGCTCTGCGTCCATGGACCTTCTCCGGCAATCCTCGGAAAGCTTAGCCGGTCGTATTCTTTACCTCGAAATGGGTGGCCTAAATCTCTTGGAGATTTTTGGGGAGTCGTCCACGGATCTTTCAAAACTTTGGTTGCGTGGTGGATTTCCGGAGAGTTTTTTAGCAGATACCGATGTACATAGCATGGAATGGCTGCGGATGTTGATTCGAACCTATCTTGAGCGTGATATTCCACAGATGGGTTTTCGTATCCCGGCTGAGCGTCTGCGTCGTCTCTGGACAATGCTTGCGCACTTGCAGGGAGAATGTATAAATCTTTCTAAGATCGCCGGAAACTTAGAAATCGATGGTAAGACCGTCGCAAATTATATCGATGTCTTGGTTGATTTGCTTCTTGTTCGACGATTGCAGCCGTGGCATGAAAATGTCAAAAAGCGAATGGTTAAGTCGCCGCGACTGTACATTCGTGATAGTGGCATCCTTCATCAATTGCTTGGGATTCAAGGTTATGAGGCGCTGTTATCTAATCCAGTGATTGGTAAAAGTTTTGAGGGATTTGTAATTGAGAACATATTTTCCGTTCTCCCCGGTGGCGCAGAAGTATATTACTATCGCACTGCTGCGGGTGCTGAAATTGATCTGGTATTGAAGCATGCAAATCAAGAAATTTGGGCGGTTGAGATTAAACACGGCCTCGCTCCTAAAGTTAAAGCTGGCTTTCATCAAGGCGCCGATGACATCCAGGCGACGCATAAATTTGTAATTTACAGCGGCCAAGATGAATTTGGTATTGGTCAGGGAACAACTGTTGTATCTCTTGTGGGTTTTATGAATAAGCTTGTTCAACACAAGTGACGAAAGTGCCAATGTGAGAATAGGTTAGGTGGAAAATGAAAGATATATCAAGTGACGACCCCATCCTTTTGACAGTAACCGTTTCCAAAAAGACTGACATTGCCTTGCGCACCTTTCTGGGCGTCAACGGAATGCAGAACGATTCCCTCTCAACGTTCATAGAG
>CAZQLB010000186.1:0-1574 GCA_964593915.1 uncultured Pseudobdellovibrionaceae bacterium | reverse complement strand
AAGAGAAGAGAAAAGACCCGTATCAAACCAGCAGTATCCACGCCCCATTTTTTCAACATGAAGATTGCCACGTTTCAGGTATTCATTGTGGATATCAACAATTTCAAGTTCACCGCGCGCAGATGGTTTTACTTTTTTTGCAATATTAGAGACATCGCCATCAAAAAAATAAAGACCCGTTGCCGCCCAATTGGATTTAGGCTCTTTTGGTTTTTCTTCAATCGACATTGCTTTGCCGCGTTCGTCAAAGGCAACAACACCATATCGTTCCGGATCCTTGACATGATAGGCAAAAATAGTTCCGCCATTTTCGCGTTGATCCGCATGCCGCATAATGGTGGTTAAGTCATGGCCATAGAAAATATTATCGCCCAAAATCATGGCACAGGGGGACCCGTTTAAAAATTCCTCACCGATGATAAAAGCTTGGGCCAGGCCATCTGGCTTTGGCTGGATCGCATATTCCAGGCGAATACCCCATTGAGCACCTGTACCCAATAAATTCTTAAAAAGTGTCTGTTCATGGGGGGTTGTAATCATCAATATCTCACGGATACCCGCCAGCATAAGCGTCGCGAGGGGATAATAAACCATCGGTTTATCATAGACGGGGAGAAGTTGTTTGCTCACGCCTTTTGTCAGGGGATAAAGACGTGTACCGCTGCCGCCTGCTAGAATAATACCCTTGCGTTTCATATTTGATCCTTAATGTTCGGTTGTGTGGAAAAAATCAGGATGACTTAAATACCATTCAATCGTATTTAAAAGTCCTTGTTCAAATTTATAAGCCGGAGTCCAACCCAGTTTTTCTTGGATATATCGAGCGTCAATGGCATATCGTTTATCATGCCCAGGTCTATCGGTAACAAAGGTGATCAGATCTCGTCTGCTTTTAACTGTTTTCGGGGGATGTTTCTGGTCCAGAATATCGCATATCCGTTCAACGATATCGATATTTGTATGTTCTTCGTTTCCGCCGATCACATACGTTTCGCCGATCTGGCCTTGTGAGAGAACGGTGAAAAGCGCAGATGCATGATCTTCAACGTAAAGCCAGTCACGGATATTTTGGCCATTGCCGTATATGGGTAATGGCTTTTCTTCTAATGCAAGGCCGATCATACGTGGGATTAGTTTTTCAGGGAATTGGTGTGGGCCATAATTGTTGGAACAATTTGTAATAAGTGTCGGGAGGCCGAATGTATGATTCCAGGCGCGAACCAGATGGTCGGAGCTTGCCTTACTTGCAGAATAGGGGGAGTTCGGGGAGTATGGTGTAGTCTCGGTAAAATATGTATCGTCATTTTCCAATGATCCAAATACTTCATCGGTGGAAATATGATGGAAACGGAATGTTTTTTGCCTGTCAGGAGAAAGAGACTGGTAATACCCGCGTGCAGCTTCCAATAACGTATATGTCCCCACAATATTTGTTTGTATAAACACGCCTGGCCCTGAAATAGAGCGGTCTACATGTGATTCGGCTGCTAAATGCATAATCGCATCGGGTTGAAAATTTGTGAACAGATTTGCGATAGCGGTTCCATCACAAATATTGATTTTCTCGAATCGGT
>CAZQLB010000185.1:0-1601 GCA_964593915.1 uncultured Pseudobdellovibrionaceae bacterium | reverse complement strand
ACATTGGTTCACCATGTGAACCAGGCCCTGCGGGCGCATAAACTGTTCAGCCGCGATACAGATTATATTGTCAAAGATGGAAAAGTGATCATCATTGATGAATTTACAGGCCGGATGATGGAAGGCCGCCGGTATTCGGACGGTCTTCACCAGGCACTGGAAGCAAAAGAAAAAGTGGCCATCCAGAATGAAAACCAAACACTGGCATCCATCACCTTCCAAAATTATTTCCGGATGTATCCCAAACTGGCCGGTATGACCGGAACCGCCCAAACAGAAGCCGCAGAATTCGCCGAGATTTATAAATTGGGCGTTGTTGAAATTCCAACAAACGTGTCTGTGGCCCGGCGCGATCACGATGATTTAATTTACAAATCATATACTGAAAAAGAATCGGCAATCATCGGTGTTATTCGTGAATGCCGCGAACGCCAGCAGCCTGTTCTGGTCGGAACGGTCTCCATTGAAAAATCGGAACGCTTGTCTGCAGCCCTAAAGAAAGCGGGAATCCCGCACCAGGTACTAAACGCCCGCTACCATGAACAAGAGGCTTATATCATCTCGCAAGCCGGTCGCCCCGGCGCCGTCACAATCGCAACCAACATGGCTGGCCGCGGAACAGATATCAAACTTGGCGGTAACGCAGAAATGCTGATCAAACAGCAGCTTCCAGAAAACGCCAGCGAAGCCGAGCGCACACGCCTTATAAAAACCATCGAAGAACAGGTCGCAAAGGACAAGGAAATCGCCCTGGCGGGCGGCGGTTTGTTTGTGATCGGAACAGAACGTCATGAATCGCGCCGTATTGATAACCAGCTGCGTGGACGATCGGGCCGGCAGGGAGATCCGGGTGATTCGCTGTTCTTCCTCTCGCTCGAGGATGACTTGCTGCGTATTTTTGGTAAAGAAACGCTGGAAGCTTTTTTATCCAATAAACATATTGGTCTGAAGGATGGAGAAGCATTAACCCACCGCTGGCTGTCCAAGGCACTTGAACGCGCCCAGCAAAAAGTGGAACAGATGAACTTTGATATCCGCAAAAACCTGCTCAAATTCGATAACGTCTATAACGATCAGCGCACCGTTATTTATGAACAACGCCGGGAAATCATGAATGCAAATGACGTCGAAGAATTAGTTGCAGGCGTACGCCATGATGTTATTGATGATATGATGATACGCTGCATTCCTGCAGGCACCTATGTCGATCACTGGGATCTCGATACATTGAAAAATGACATCATGCGCTTGTTCCACATGGATATGCCTATCAGCGATTGGGCGCACGAAGAAGGAATGGACGAACAAGGGTTAAAAAGCCGTATCACAGACCTGGTTGATCGAAAGATGGCCAGCAAAGTAGCCTCTGCAAGCCCGGATGTATTCCGCCAAATTGAAAAATCAGTTGTTCTGCAAACACTGGATCATTTGTGGAAAGACCACCTGCTCGCTTTGGACCATATGCGCCAGGGGATTAACCTGCGCGCTTTCGGTCAACGTGATCCGCTCAATGAATTTAAGGCCGAGGCGTTCGCCCTTTTTGAAAAACTACTGTTTGATATGCGGGAACAAATTACGGCAACCCTTTCCCGGGTCGAGTT
>CAZQLB010000184.1:0-1676 GCA_964593915.1 uncultured Pseudobdellovibrionaceae bacterium | reverse complement strand
GTGATATCCACCGCATGCTGCATGATTATCGCCTGACGACGGCACAAATTTTGTATTTTATGCCAGATTTTCCGAATATGCTGCAAACTTATGTTTGGCAGGATTATGATTTGGAGCCACGCTTTCCCACCCTCTTGCGTTTTCTGGATTTTTGGGATCGTCATCTGGAAGGGCGGTTGCATTCGGTTCAGGTCGCGGCGCGGGAATTGATTTTACCCCCGGCGTGGCGCGGAACCGTGTATTGCGAAACCGTCCACTAATTTTTGATCCTAAGGTTTTTTATTTTGCCTTCTTCTTGTCATTCCCATGAGGACCATCATGCATCGGCGCATTCTCATACGCACACCCATTCCCATGATGTGGATTTAAGCGCAGGGGTAACACCCGAATTGCGTCGCATTTTAATTATCGTGATCGCAATCAACGCCGCTATGTTTATTATTGATATGGCGGCGGGGTCATTTTCTGGGTCACAATCATTGATGGCGGACGGGTTGGATTTTTTGGGTGATACCTTGACCTATGGTTTGTCACTGTGGGCGCTATCATGGAGCATACAGGGCCGCGCACGCGCCACGATCTTTAAATCAGGGTTATTGGTCTTGATGGCCCTCTATGTCCTTGTATCCACCCTCTATCACGTCTTTGTTTTAGGAATACCGATAGCTAGCGTGATGATCAGTATTGCAACTCTTGCTCTGATTGCAAACGCGGTATCTGTATTGTTGGTTATGCGGTTTCGTCAGGGTGATTCAAATTTGCGGTCGGTGTGGCTATGTTCGCGTAATGATATGTTTGGGAATATTGTCGTAATTGTAGCAGCATTAGGAGTATTTGGGACAGGTACTGCCTGGCCTGATTTGATTGTGGCGGGGATTATGTCAGGATTATTTTTGCAGACCGCGTTTGTGACATTCCGGCACGCTAGAAAAGAAATAATCTATAATTCTACCCCATAAAAAAAGGCCCTAAAAAGGGCCTTTTTTATATTATTGTGTCGGGTCAACCCAACCGATATTCCCGTCTGATCTACGGTAGACCATATTGTATCGTCTGGATTTTGCATCCCGGAACATCAGGGCATTTTCGCCTGACAGATCCAAACACATGACAGCCTCTGATACGGTCAGGGTCATAATAGGCATTGTCATTTCGGCAATAATGACTGGATCTGATCCAGTTTCAACATCGTTATCTTGTTCGGGACTGGCCGCCAAGATGACATCACGCGCGCTCGCTATATCCTTTTCGTCGCGTTCGATCCGTTCATGGTGATCGCGCAGGCGATTTTTATATCGGCGCATTTGTCGTGCGATTTTACCGGATGCCACATCGAAGGATAAATACGGGTCTTCTTCTGTGGCGTGGGATTGAACCATAATATCTTTGCCAATCCGGATCGTAATATGGGTACGGAAAAATCCATGGCCTTCGCGTGAGAACACCACATTTCCATCAATCGCTCGGTTAAAAAATTTTGCGTTTAAATCTTCCAATTTTTCAGCCACATGGGTTTTTAATGCAGTACCAACATCCAGTTGTTTCCCTTGGACATTCACGTTCATGACAGAATCCTTTCGTTAAGTAAAACCAGGCGCAAGAGAGCACCGATTTTCTGTCAAAATTTGGACAGGCGGTCAAAGCTCTGCTATGCGTAGACGATATATCTATTATAC
>CAZQLB010000183.1:0-1706 GCA_964593915.1 uncultured Pseudobdellovibrionaceae bacterium | reverse complement strand
GGTAACCCGTATTCAAAACGATTCTTTTATTCTTTTTCTTTTTTGGAATTCGCGCGCCTGACACATACCGGCTCACCGCTGCGTGCGTGCATTCGATTGATGCAGCAAAATCAGCGACGGATATTTGATTATTTTCCAGATATAGTTTGAGGGCGTGACACATGAATAATAATTACCACTCTGGTAAAAAACTGTCCATCCCATTTTTTACCAATTTGGACATTCACACATTACCGTTTCGGTACAATAATCCCGGGGTGAGCAAACCCATCAAAAATTTTGTGAAATCTTTACGTAAAGACCGCAACCTAACTCTTGAGGAACTTGCGGAAAAGATGGAAACGACCGCCGCCACAATCCAACGGCACGAAAGCGGAAACCGAAAGCTGACGCATCAGTGGATAAATCGGTACGCCGAAGCCCTGCAGTGCCATCCCTCCGACATAACCGACGGCCCCGGCAGTATGATGGCGGCCACCAATCCCCAGGAGGAGAACCTGCTAAAACTGCTCCGCAAAATGTCCGACAAGGATCAAGACCGTTTCCTCAGCATGGCAGAGGCATACGTTGGCGGCGAAAAAACCCCCGAAAAACGGCAGAAATAAACAACTTTCCTTAATCCGAGGGACATGATAGTATTCCTGCAGGAGAGATTTGTTTGAGTCGACACGGCCTTCTCGAACACTTGTATGGCTACGGCGTCCGTTTACTTGACACCAGATGGACAAAAATCTATATAAATTAACAAAGCCTTAATACGAAGTGTTTGAAAGGAACTGCAGAAGCGGGTCCCTTTATGTGTTTGCTGGAACTTAACCCCGAATTAACCGTAGGAAGAGACAATGGATACTGGATTAGAAAAGATGGAAACAATGTCTCAGCTTCAAGTGGTGAAAAACCGCCTGTTCGGAAAGGATGGACTTAACGTGAAGAACGTTAAAATGTTCAACGGAACAAGCGAAACCACGTCTGAGCAGATGTCCCATGAAATCAATCGCGCACTTTCGCAAATTGAAGACGGACAGGCCCAAGAAGTTGTTGATGAAGAGTAAAGCGCATCCTCATGAGCTTTCAGCAACTCCATGCCTTTTGTCAGGCGCAAACAACGCCGATCAGCAAGAACACGCTCCGGGACAAGGTCATTGAACTGACCGGGATTCCTGGCATCCGTCATTTTAAAACAGATATGAACCCCGCCCATTGCCGGGGTTTTTATGTATCCGCACAAAACAAGGACCATCAATTTGTCAAACAATGCGGCTGCGACGTTATCGTGACGGCGCGCTCCTTGAACACGCCCGAAGAGCCATTCAATGAGCGATTTGTTTACGTCAAGGAACTGATGCACACCTTCGATAATAAGGGCGAGAAAATCACCACGCCGGAAGTCTTCGAACAGGTCATTGATGATCTGACCTCGATCGAAAAAGATATCTGCCCTCAGACTTTTTCCGAAAGAAAATGTATCTGGATGGCCCTGATGGCGCTGTGCCCCGAAGAAAAACGGTCACTGTTTGAAAAACAGCTCGCTGAAGCGAAAACCGATCTTTACAAGATTTCCCTCGATCTGCGGGTGCCTTTGTTTTATGCGCGGTACTACTTCCACCCGTCATATCCGAAATGGGCGGAGCTTATTTTAAAGCAACCACCCTCCCTTCACGCCGTAGGCAAAAATCAAAATTAAGCGCGCACCGCCTGTCAAGAAT
>CAZQLB010000182.1:0-1713 GCA_964593915.1 uncultured Pseudobdellovibrionaceae bacterium | reverse complement strand
GCATAAGCTATTGCCCTGAAAAAGTTTTCATTCCTTTTTTATCCCCTTAAAATTAGATAAGTTGGTTTTTTATTCCTATATTTTCTTAATTGTTTGTTTAAATACAGTATTAATTAAACTTGATGAATAATCCCTCAGTCAGGTAGATCATAACGGTATTAGAAAAACAGAACCCTGGATAGAAAGCTGCGTCAACTGAATGAGATTCGAAATTTTCCTTGCAACCTCCCCAGGACTTGAAGGCTTACTTTACGACGAAGTGCGCAGCAAAGGATTCAAACATACAAAAGCGATCCCTGGCGGCGTAACCATCGAGGGCGGATGGCCGGAAGTCTGGCGTGCAAATTTATGGGTTCGGGGGGCTTCTCGAGTACTCGCCCGTATTGATCAATTTCAAGTGCTACACCTTGCGCAACTGGATAATCGCGCCCGCGAAACACGTTGGCGTGATATTTTCTATCCTGGCACTCCGTTTCGTATCGAAGTGGTCTGTTCAAAATCACGCATCTATCATGAAGGTGCCGCCGCAGAACGGATCGAGCGGGCAATTGCTGAAACGCTCGATGCCCCATATTCGCCAGATGCGGAAATAACTGTCATGGCACGCATTCACCGCGATATCTGTACGATCAGCGTCGATACATCTGGTGAACCGCTTTACAAACGTGGCTATAAACAATCCATCAACAAGGCCCCGATGCGCGAAAATATGGCAGCCCTTTTTCTTCAACAATGTGGATATAAAGGGACTGAACCTGTCTTTGACCCGATGTGCGGTTCAGGCACCTTTGTAATCGAGGCAGCGGAAATCGCGGCGCGCCTTAATCCCGGGCGGTCACGACAATTCGTGTTTGAAAAATTCGTGAATTTTGACCAGGCAGCGTGGGAGAAGATGCGCAGTGTTGACCGGCACATATCACCTGATTTTCGTTTTTACGGCAGCGATAGGGACGAGGGCGCGATCAAAATGAGTGGTGAGAACGCCGCACGTGCAGGCATCGGAAAATTCACAGATTTTAAACAGAATACCATCAGCGATATTGTGCCGCCGACCACCGTACCTGGCCTTGTCATCGTTAATCCCCCCTATGGCACCCGCATTGGCGACAAAACAAAACTCATGCCGCTGTACCAGACACTGGGGGACGTATTGCGTGCCCGTTTTTCAGGATGGCGTGCGGGTATAATCACGACCGATATGACCCTGGCCAAGGCAACCAAATTGCCATTCTTGCCGATAACCGAACCCGTTCACCATGGCGGTCTTCGCGTGAGATTATTCCATACAGAATCACTTGTATAAAAAATTCTTTGAAGAATTCCCAAAGCATTACCAGATAATTAGTTAAGATAGATATCAACCTATTGTTTAATTTGATGTATCACATAAAGTGAAAGCGTATAGGGGAGTAAAGCCAAAATTTTAACAAAAAATGTAAATTTTTTAGGGAAATGTATCTCGAATCGACGGGATAACAAGCCATCTGCAATTGCACGCGCAGCTTGTTCAGGTTCAATAATCATGGGCATTTTAAACTTGTTTTTATCTGTTAATGGTGTGCGCACAAATCCAGGATTAATCACCTTAATATCAATATCATCACAATATTCCGCATAAAGACTTTCTGATAAATTAATAATCGCTGCCTTGGTCGCGCTATAGGGTTGGCCACCTGGAAGGCCGATATACCCCGCAACACTGCCACATAAGGC
>CAZQLB010000181.1:0-1731 GCA_964593915.1 uncultured Pseudobdellovibrionaceae bacterium | reverse complement strand
TTTTTCACTGAATGTGGCGATTTTGCCGCTTTTTTAAGGAAAGTCGAAGTCACTTGATTGACAAATCGTTGTTTTCGCGCGATTCTATGGAAGCACGATCGGGAATGATTCAGGGATTGTGCCTGAATGCACCTTTTTTATGGGATTATGATGAATACTATCACCTTTTTAAAGCGTTTTTCGGCGCTGACGGCTATGTGGGTTTCCGCAACCTTAATCACAACTGGCGCATCAGCGGCCCCCACTTCGGTCCCTGCTGATCCTGCTCCTGCCCTGATTATTTCAAACCAGCCGCTGCCTGCCGATCTGGCGGCCCAGATTTATAGCCACCCGGCCAAGGCTCCGGATGTTTCGCCGCGCAGCATTTTAAGTGAACTGCAAAATCCGCCGTCACAAACCGTTGTAAGCCGAAAAATCGAAGAACTGCGCAGCGACCTGTTTACCCTGCAAAAAAATGTGACCCAATTATCTGAACGGGCCGTTAGTTTACAGGATGGTGTTTCGGAAGGCGCAGCTGATTACTATGCGGCTGTTGCCACAATCAGCACACAGCTGCAGGCCGGATCAACACCCGGAAACCCCCGTTTGGTGCAGCGCCTTGCAACCGCGCAGGATTCGCTTGAACAACTCGCGGATCGGATCGGGTCCATCAGTGATCTTGGGATGGAAATTGCCAATCAATCTTCGTTTGCATCCTATTTACTGGAATCTGTACGTGCGGCCTATGGCTTGACCGGCGCGGTGGAAGAAGACCACACACGTCTTGCCCAACTTGAAGACACGATCAACAACACTGTCGTTATTCTGGAACGCCTTCAGAACAATACATCCGATGCGATTTCGCGGTCCAGCGCGTATCTGGCCACAGAACGCAGCAATATCCGCGCCTTGGCTCTGGCCATCGAAAACGGGGATATGTACGGTAAATCGTTATCAAAACGCCCTTTCTCGAACGTTCCGGCGTTTGGATCTGGTGCATCGCCCGTATCGTATACCCAGGCTCCATCCGGTCTGATTGCGGCCCCTGCTGCTGCGGGGGGGCAAATGCCAGCTGCGGCGCCATCTGCGCCACGTCCCTTGGCAAAAATCAAGTTTGATAAAAACGACGTGAAGTTTGAAGAGCCGATTTACGTTGCCCTGCACGAAGCGTTGGATAAATACCCAAACGCCACATTTGATCTGGTTGCTGTTCATCCGGAACGCGGAAATCCGGCTCAGATCGCGATTGAAAGCAGCCGGGCGCGCCGGAATGCCGAAAAGGTATTGCGTACATTAACGGAAATGGGATTACCGATGGACCGCGTGAACCTGTCCTATGCCCCTAGCCCGGAAGCATCAACAAACGAAGTGCATTTGTATATCCGTCCGTAAAATAGTAACATGATGAAAGATGAATTAAAATCTCGGCCTAAAAAATTAAATTGGCTTACTCTAATTCTTATTCTTCAAATTACTTTTTTGTTGATTTCAGACGTTACAGCCGGAAAAATTGTTTTTGTTGCCGGATATGCAGTGTCAATCTCTGTTTTATACTTTCCCGTCACATACATCCTATCAGACATTATTACTGAGGTTTATGGTTATATAATTGCCCGTCAAATTTTGTGGTTATCGATTACATGTTCTTTTATAGCTGGAATAATATATCAACTTGCGGCTTATTATCCCATGGCCTTTCAGACCGATGGTATTCCAGACCCTTATCACAGTGTCTTTTCCATTGTTCCACGC
>CAZQLB010000180.1:0-1744 GCA_964593915.1 uncultured Pseudobdellovibrionaceae bacterium | reverse complement strand
GTTGTTTATATTACGCCTGGAACATCCACACGTGACATATCAAATATTTTGAAAAATCAAAATGTTATCGATTCATCTGGCTTGTTCACGGGGGTTTCTTATTGGTTGCGTCGGGAAGGTGTGCTTCAGGCGGGGGAATATGCCTTTGTACCGGGTATGTCCCTGTTTGATGTGATCCGCCGTATTCAAAAGGGTGAAGTATATAGGCGCCACATCACAGTACCGGAGGGGCTTACGACCTATCAAGTTATAGCGCTTTTGAATGCGGATCCTTATTTATCGGGTCCGATTGAGGGGGTGCCGGCGGAAGGTACTCTTTTGCCCGAAACGTATCAGTACACGCGGGGGATGACCCGCCGCTCGGTTGTGAACCGGATGGAACAAGCCATGCGGGATCAAATTCAGACATTGTGGTCAAATCGGCCTTCATCATTTCCCTTAAAATCAACGCATGATGCGGTTGTTCTGGCATCGGTTGTGGAAAAAGAAACGGGGGTTGCATCGGAACGATCCCGGGTTGCTGGTGTTTTTTTAAACCGTCTGCGCTTGGGGATGAAATTACAGTCGGATCCGACAGTTGTCTATGCGATAACAAAGGGGAATGGTCCACTTGGCCGCGCCCTTACCCGCGCCGATCTTCAGAATACCGATTCACCCTATAACACCTATTTGTATGACGGATTGCCCCCAGGGCCTATTGCGAATCCTGGACGTGAAAGCCTGATTGCTGTGTTTTCGCCTATCTCTTCCGAAGATCTTTATTTTGTGGCGGATGGTACGGGGGGGCATGCCTTTTCGAAAACATTGGAGGGGCATAACCAGAATGTCGCGCGTTGGCGAGCAATAAAAAAATCGGTCGAATAACGTTATGCGGATACGCTGATGACGGTATCAAATGATAATTGATGACGGATCCATGTTTGTTGGCGTTTGATGTATTGGCTTGTTTCGATCAGTGCCTGATTTATCGCATTATCAGTTGATTGTTTTTTCATGCCAGCGTTTAAAAAAGCATTATATCCCAATGCATGACAAACGGCAGGCAGCATTGTTCCCACTGGTGTATGCGCCACATATTTTTCGTGAAAATCCATAACTTCGTTTATGACTCCATCATGTGTCATCTTGATCAGGCGGGCCTTTGCACGCGCACGTAAAATATCACGATCGCCATCGATTAGAATAGTCTTAAAGCGAGCGTTCGGCAGGGGGGGGAGTGCGGGCATATCTTGGAAGGTAGACAGACTTTTTCCTGTCGCTTTGATTACTTCATATGCGCGGGTCACGCGTTGGGTGTCGGTTGGGCGCAGGCGTGCCCCCATAATTGGATCCATAGATGTAAGTTCAGCATGCAGAGCAGAAGTCCCAATTTCTTGTTGCCGCGTGCGTGCAGCTATACGGACATCATCTGGAATCTGGGGAATGGGGGAGAGCCCGGTCATTAATGCTTTAAGATACATGCCTGTGCCGCCAACTACGATGGGATGCTGATTTTTATCCCATGCTGTTTTTATTGCTGCAGTGCACAGATTAAGCCACAGCTGCACATCGCAGGCGAGGGTGGGAGATCGTGTTCCATAAAGGGTGTGGGGGATTTTTTTCAGATCTTCTTTGGGCGGCTGGGCCGTCAGGATGGGAAGGGCATCATATATCTGCATGGCATCAGCATTGATGATGAGTCCATTTGTTTCCTGGGCTTTATGGATTGCGAAACCAGACTTTCCGGATGCAGTCGGGCCAGCAA
>CAZQLB010000179.1:0-1852 GCA_964593915.1 uncultured Pseudobdellovibrionaceae bacterium | reverse complement strand
CACAAATCGGTAAAGTCCTCAATCTGGACAAATGTATTGGCTGTCATACCTGCTCGGTGACCTGTAAGAACGTCTGGACATCGCGTGAAGGTGTTGAATACGCCTGGTTTAACAACGTGGAAACAAAGCCTGGCGTTGGATACCCCAAAGAATGGGAAAATCAGAAAAAATGGAATGGTGGTTGGTCGCGTCATGCGAATGGTAAAATTCATCCCAAGCAAGGAAATCGTTGGCGTATTTTAGCTAATTTGTTTGGAAACCCCAATCTGCCCGAGATTGACGATTACTACGAACCCTTCACCTTTGATTATGATCATCTGCAAAAAGCGCCTGAGATGAAGACTATGCCGACGGCGCGCCCTCGTTCGCTTGTGACGGGACAGCGGATGGAAAAGGTGGAATGGGGCCCGAATTGGGAAGAAATTCTGGGCACCGAGTTTGAGCACCGCAAAAAAGATTATAACTTCAAGGACATCGAAAAAGAGATGTACGGCGAGTTTGAAAATACATTCATGATGTATCTTCCCCGCCTGTGCGAACACTGCCTGAACCCCACCTGCGTTGCGTCCTGCCCCTCAGGATCCATTTACAAACGTGAAGAGGACGGGATTGTTCTTGTAGACCAGGATAAATGCCGGGGCTGGCGTATGTGTATCTCAGGCTGCCCCTACAAGAAAATTTATTATAACTGGAATACGGGTAAGGCTGAGAAATGCACCTTCTGCTATCCTCGTATTGAAAACGGCGAGCCCACAGTATGTTCCGAGACCTGCGTTGGGCGTATCCGCTATCTGGGTGTGATTCTTTATGATGCTGACCGCATCCAAGAAGCCGCAAGCTGCGAGAAGGAAGAAGATCTTTACGAGGCCATGTGCGATATTTTCCTTGATCCCCATGATCCCGAAGTGATTGCTCAGGCACGTCGCGACGGCATTCCAGAAAACTGGATTGAGGGTGCGCAGAACTCGCCAGTCTATAAGATGGCGATTGACTGGAAAGTGGCCTTCCCGCTGCATCCCGAATACCGCACATTGCCAATGGTCTGGTATATCCCTCCGCTTTCGCCTATCCAATCGGCGGCGGCGCAAGGCAAAATCCCGACCCGTGATGATGGCATCATGCCCGATCTAGATGATATGCGCATTCCAGTGAAATATCTGGCAAATTTGCTGACTGGCGGCAAAGAGGCTCCCATTCGTTTTGGCCTGAAACGCATGATGGCGATGCGTCATTACATGCGCAGCAAAATGATCGAGGGCAAGCCCGATACAACCATTCTGGATGAGGTTCAGCTTACAACGGATCTTGTTGAGAATATGTACAAAATAATGGCGATTGCGAATTACGAAGATCGCTATGTCATCCCGACAGGCCACCGCGAGGAAACACTCGATGCCTATGGCGAAAGCGGTGGTTGCGGCTTCAGCTTCGGCAATGGTTGCTCAGGGCATAGCAACAGCGCAATCGACCTGTTCGAACATCCCAAACAAACCCGTGGGCAGTCTGGCAGCACAAAGGATAACCGCGTCAATACAATTTTCGAACGCGATCACTACGAAAACATATCGGCTGTGAAAAGTGGATGTGGAAGTCATGGCGCACCCAAACAGACCTCTGGTGGTTGTGGTGGCGGAAGCTGCGGCGGCGGTTGCGGGTAACCCAAAAGGAAAGGAAAACATCATGGATATTCTTAAAAGCTTGGGACTTAAAGATAAAGAAACACCTAAGCAGGAACAAGATCAGAATAAGCCAGATCCCCATGCCCATGGTGGGTGCTGTGGCTCTTGCGGCGGACAGAATAAAAATCAGGAAAAGAAATAAGGCTTCACATGCGCACACTTAAAATACTTGG
>CAZQLB010000178.1:0-1862 GCA_964593915.1 uncultured Pseudobdellovibrionaceae bacterium | reverse complement strand
CGCTCAAGCACAAAGAGAAGCACAAGAAAGAGCGAATTCGCAACAGAAAAAAGTTACCGATAGTTATAAATTTACAATGTAACAACTGATAGATTAATAGACTGGAACATTTAAAAATGCCTGAAAATAAAAACCCTCAATCTCATAGTACATTACAACCTGGTGCCCAGAAAACGGTTCCGTTGGAAATGAAAGAGACTGATATTGTGCAGGTTCCTGAAGACCAAGGGCTTGGGACACGTAAAGACAAAATTGAAAGCTCCATTCTTCCCGGTACGAGTGAAGCTGAAATTTCACAGGCTATGGTGGAAGCCCAGAAAGAGGCTGCAGAAAAATTCCCAAACAATCCTTTAGAACAACGAGCATATTTCGGCCAATGGATGGCACGGTATTTTGCTCGCGTTGGTAATGTCCAAATTGCTAGAGATGTTGCGGGAGCTAACGCAAAAGCTGCTGCTCAATTACGGTCGGACATCCCGGAACATCTCAAGCAATCAATTAACGAAGTTCTGAAAACTCTTTTCGTGAACGGCGTTATGACCGATTTAGATACGTGGAAATCATATCAAAAACGGTTTGAAGGTATTCAAGATGACGTGATTAAACGCGCCATGAATACAGCGATGCAGCCTTATGAAATGATGGGGACACTCTCGTCACTGGGCGTCATGTTTGGGGGTATTGCCCAAATGGCCGGAACTGCATTTGATAAACCCGAATGGGCCGCATGGGGCAAATCGACCATCACCGATTCAATTAAAATGGCCGAATTCGCGGCCAGCCAACAAATGGCGATGAAAGATTCCATGACCAATCAGATCAAGCGGGTGCCAAAAGATTGGGATCCTCAATCCAACTATGCCAAACAAGGATCTGATGTGCTTCGTGATGCAATCCGCCTCTATCTAAATGGGGAAATGGATGGAGCTGTCTTACGTAACGTTATCATGAATTCAGTTTCTGGTGGGGCAAATTCCCCTCAAGCTCGAGGTAACTACGGCCCTATTGGTGCCCTTTCTGGTGCCACCCGCGATCAAGTTTTTGCGGCGATGATTACCCAAGAAAGTAATGGAAATCCCGCAGCACGCAGTAATAAAGGTGCCATGGGTTTAGGGCAAATAATGCCAGAAACGGCAAAAGAAATTGCAAAAGAAATGGGGATTACGTTTAACCAAGCAACGTATGACAAAGACCCTGGACTTCAATTAAAGATGAGCCGTCACTATTTTGATAAACTGGCTTCTAAATACAATGATAATATGGTTCTGACGCTAGCCGCCTATAATTCAGGTCCCGGTGCGGTAGATGATTTCATGAATGGTACGAACCTATCGAAAAATTCAGCCGGGGGCCGTACGAACCCGACAGGTATACGTTTAGGCGATCCCCGCAAAGGTCAAACGACAGATGTAGCCTTCGCTGAAAATTATCAATACGGTGAAACACGGATTTATATCGGGAAAATTGCCGCAAACGTGGCCAATGGCGTTGGATATGGAATCGTGGCAAAAGCGAATGATAAATCGAAAACCCTAGCCGCGGCGGCAGCTCCCGCAGCAGCACCGACTGCTGCAGCCCCGACTATACCGGCAAAAAAAGTTAGTGCCGTAGATGATCGTCACAATAAATATACACCTGCTGCAAATGAAGCCTTTGCCTATGCACAACCGAGACCGACCGCGCCGGATACGTTAACCCCCGCTCAACGGGCAGCTTTGGCGATGGTTGCGGATGACCCAACGGCACGGGAAGAACGGAAACAAACGGTTGCTGTAAACTTGCCTCAATTCAACTTTGATAAGCAAGCCTAACCCCTTGCTCTTCCCCTGATAATCCTCTACAAAAGGGCCTGGTTTCCGGGC
>CAZQLB010000177.1:0-1865 GCA_964593915.1 uncultured Pseudobdellovibrionaceae bacterium | reverse complement strand
AAGTAAAATCGAATGATGGACTGTCATTTAAAGGCATATCGGTTATGCTTGTCGATGACGAGGAATCTGTGCGTACTCCTCTTAAACTATTCTTGGAAGAACAGGGGATGGTCGTAACCGAGGCAGAGAGCGGGGATCAAGCCCTCCTTCTTCAAGATGACATTATGGATCCGATTGATATTTTAATCTCGGATGTGCGTATGCCGGGCCTTTATGGGGATGAACTTGCAAAGTTGTGGCGTGAGATCAGACCTGATTCAAAAATCGTTTTACTAAGTGGATATACAGAAGGCCGGGAGATCCATGCGCGTTTGTATGACGCGTTTCTGTCAAAGCCAATAGATTACGACCGTATTCTTGTTGTCCTCAAGGATGCGCTGGATCATAATGGGACGAAGCAGTATCAAGCCGTGTAAGGAGAATGATCATGACGGACAAAGATATGTCAGACCTTAGAATTTTGATTGCAGATGACCAAAATGATGCACGCGGGATGTTGCGGGCGATGCTGAATGATCTCGGGGTGACGCAGATATACGAGGCCACAAACGGACGGGAGGCCTTGTCATTCATTGATGTCGCGCCAGACATGATTGATTTGATTATTTGTGATTGGAATATGCCCCGTATGACCGGAATGGATTTGCTCCGCCAACTGCGTACAGTTTACCCAGATGTGCCCTTTCTCATGGTGACGGGGCGCCGAGATATGGATTCGATTGCGGCTGCAAAATCTGCTGGTGTGACGGCTTATATTGCGAAACCCTTTTCTCCTGCACAACTCGAAGTAAAATTGCGGGTTATTCAGCAGCGGCGAAAAGCGTCGGCTTGATTGGAACAGGTCTCCATCTGATTTTTATAAATAAAACAAATAGTTATATAAATCTGTGATAAATGTTCTTTTTTTGTTCTTTTTTGACTTGACATGGGAACAAAACAGGTACATTCTATGGACAGGTGCCGACATGGTCGCGATTTTTTTGTGGGTGGTTTCGCTGAAAATCTGTGGACGGGTTGGTTTTTGCTAGGTTTTATAGGTTGCCGAAAGGCATTGTTATCGACTACGGTCTAAGGAATATATCATGTCTGTTGTGTCAATAGGGAGTAAGGAAATGTCCGATAAAAACGTTGTGAATGCTGATAAACGCAAGGCGCTGGATGCTGCATTGGCCCAGATTGAGCGTGCTTTTGGCAAAGGATCGGTCATGAAATTGACTCAGGAACACAATCCGATGGAGGTTGAGGCGATTTCAACCGGTTCTCTTGGGCTTGATATTGCACTGGGGATTGGGGGCCTTCCGCGTGGCCGTATTACCGAAATTTATGGGCCAGAATCTTCTGGTAAAACAACGCTGGCTTTGCAAGTGATTGCCGAAGCGCAAAAAATGGGCGGAACATGTGCGATTGTGGATGCTGAACATGCCCTTGACCCGTCCTATGCCCGTAAACTGGGGTGTAATGTGGATGAACTGTTGATTTCACAACCAGATACAGGCGAACAGGCTTTAGAGATTGCGGATACGCTTGTGCGTTCTGGAGCACTTGATGTTGTTGTAGTGGATTCGGTTGCCGCTTTGGTCCCAAAAGCCGAGCTTGAAGGGGAAATGGGGGATTCTCATGTGGGGTTGCAGGCGCGCTTGATGTCTCAGGCTTTGCGTAAACTTACCGGGTCTATTTCTCGTTCGCGGACAGTTGTGATTTTTATTAATCAGATCCGAATGAAAATCGGTGTGATGTTTGGTTCGCCCGAAACAACGACGGGTGGAAATGCCCTTAAATTCTATGCCTCCGTTCGTTTGGATATTCGCCGGGTAGGAGCGATTAAGGACGGCGAACTCGTGACAGGAAATCAAACACGTGTGAAG
>CAZQLB010000176.1:0-1920 GCA_964593915.1 uncultured Pseudobdellovibrionaceae bacterium | reverse complement strand
ATGGGTTGAGCTCGATTTACAAAATGGTGGTCACAAAAGACACGAATCACAGATCTTTGACTCTTATATCCGTCGGCAACAATGTGGAGAAATTCTTTATTTGAAACGCCGATTGCTTCCTGGCATAAAAATTGTTTTGACTCTAAGTCAGGAGGCATCACAAGGGTAACCACATTTAGAATATTGGTCCAACCGGCTTCTGCAAATAGAAGCGGTCCAATCTCGTCTGTAGTTGTATAAAGAGTGCCATCGATTCCCCAAGAAGCGAACGTGCCTTCTACGCGTCGACGTAGACAGGCTGATTGTATGGCATCAACTTCAGCTGTTGCATAAAGTTCGAATGAATCGCGTTTGTCATACCCAATGGCATAAATTTTATTATCACGGACGACTGCGGCCGTTGGTATAGTAGCTTGTGCAAATAATGATCGTATTTCATCTGGTGCATTCTCAAATGCAATGCAAGAGTGGCGGATCAGATTGCTGGGGCTTGTTGGATTATGTGCGCAAAATATCAGGGCATCTGCATATTGAGCATCATAGAATTGGGCAATCTCCAGGGTGTCGTCATAGGTGGCGCCATAAAGAGTGATAAAATGGTTTGGTTTTATTAGACCCAGGTTAATTAAATGTCTAGCTGCAATTTCTTGCTTTGTATGGCACGTCGTACAGGACTGACTGGATGAAATCATCCACACTGTAGGCGTGTGTCCCATATCAACAAGGGTTTCTAATTTTTCAATTAAGGTCGTAAAATTATCGCTTTGCAATACCTGGTCTTCGGCATGGTAGCTGGCAATTCCACTACCAACTACATTGTTGGCTCTAAAGGCACCCACTATTTCAAAATTTTTATCCTCATCGCTCACAGCGATAACGGCCCCAAAAGGCCCCCCACGTGGAAATATACCGGATATGGGGTTTCCAGCCACATCGAGAATGGAGTGACCACAATTATCATGGGTAACATTATCAAGGGCGACAATGTCTGTTCTTTCCAAGGCGTTCTGAAGCTGAGAAATAAAAAGCTCTTCTCTTTTATCGGGCATGGTTTTGTGTCCTGTCCGCTTAGTTGCTATTAAGACTTATGTCGTACTTTCTCCCATGAAATAGCCATATATATCATCAGGCAGAGAGATATGTTGCTCGCAAAGATGAATAACATCTCTTGCAAGTAGAATTGTCTTGTTTAGGCGCGTGTTCAAATGTGCCGCGTCGCGAGGGCACAATAATATTTCTTCAATCTTTTCATCAAAATGATGTGGTTGTATCGCCATCTTTTGAAAGAAGCGGCTATAATAATTCTTCTCTTCTGGGTAATGAATACAGTTTAAATCAAAAATAATGTTTTTGATATATCTCACGGCGCGGTCAATTTCCATCTGAGAAGATATGGTTTCGCCGCGATGCCGTTGCTTGTATATTTCAGAAAACATGTTGAATTTGCGGTAGCAATCATAAACTTTGCAAATTTCACCAAGTTCAATGATATTGGCAACCAATCGGTTTCGTTGATCATCTGCAGAAATATGGGTTTTGTGCTGGATGACACTCTCAACGCGTGGATCGCAACATATTTTTTTTACAAATGAATATGCATGTTTCATTTTTGAAGACCACGGATCATCAGAAAAAGATTTTAACGAGATATATCGCCCTGAAAACATAATGCCAGAATGTATATGCATTCCTAACTTTAAGTTGTGTTCCTCTTTTATTCGGTCAATGTCGTCACAATCGAATATGCAGGTAAAATCAATGTCTGAGAAATGATCGGCCGTCCCGCGGCCAACACCGCCACGAACAAGCATCCCTAAGAATCCTGGCACTTTCTTAAAAACTTCCTGAACATAGCGCTCAGCAAAGACGAGATAATCATCCGTGTTATAATCACCATTTATTTCATGCATCGAAAAATGC
>CAZQLB010000175.1:0-1950 GCA_964593915.1 uncultured Pseudobdellovibrionaceae bacterium | reverse complement strand
AACTTAACACTAAAGCCCGTGCCGCCACCCAAGCCTGTACCCGGGCAAAACCCTAAAAAGATCCCCCCGCCTCAATGGCAGGAATTTTCATGGGGTGTAGACAAAATATCTCTACCGCTTGTTACGGCTGGGGTATTACAAGGACCCGGATTGCGAATGACAAAAGCATCTGCAAAATGGGAGGATGGTCAATGGAGCTGGCATTTAGAAGGATCTCAATATGTCTTACCGTAACTATCTGATACGCATCTGCTGCATAGCCCTGATTGTATCTATATCAGGGTACTCTGCTCATGCTCAGCAAAAGGATATGACGGATGGAATGGATTTGGCGGCTCCCCCCGCATCCCTCGACGCGGTATCTGGAACATCTCCCGAACCCGTTACATCCCCCGACCCCCTTACAACAAAGCAAATGGCGGACGAAATCGCAACAATTAACGAACGCTTAGCTCTGATGTCGGCACAGCTGGCAGAACTTGATCTCAAGGCAAAAATCGTTCAAAAAGTTGCAGAAATTCAAAAAATCGAATCCGGCGAAACAGATAAAGGCAATTCCGCTTCTCCTTCTGTGGAGTCCGTGCCAACAACCATTACCGAACCCCAGCAATCATGGCCAACCGTACGGGATATATCGGGGGTTGATGGCAAACTGCGCGCAACATTGCGTATGGGAGATGGGAAAATACGCACCGTTCACCAAGGGGATGACGTTCAAGGATGGGCCGTCAAGTCCATTAAAGTCAGCGGTGTTACCCTGTCAAAAGGAAATCGGGATACGGAGCTTGATTTCACATATACATCCTCCCCTAAAGAAGGGGCGATGAATGATACCATGTCTATCCCCATGTCCCCAGCAGCATCCATGTAAATCAAGGGGTAATCTATCCAAGCAATTATAGCTGTTTGATAAATAGAATGAACGATATAAGCGAGAACAAGACCGGACGAGAACCCGGCGCGCAGTGTACATAAAGTACGTAAGCATCGAAAAAGTCAAAGACAGGCGTGAGGGGGCGGTAGCTCTGTCCTTTTTTACATATAGCTATAAAGAAAGACCATCGTCATCCTGGCTTATAGCCCAAGATGATGACGCACATCATCTTTCAACTGATGATAACCTACCTCTCGATAATATCACGAAGAAGGGGCTGCACATACTCTTCCGATGTTCCCGCAATAATGCCCCCCTTAAAAATAGGAACACAAGCCCGGTCATAAACCAGCGGCTTACCTTTCAAATCAAACATGCACCCACCGGCTGCGCATAAAATAGCCTCTGCAGCGGCGACATCCCAATAACTTAAATCGTGGGCAACAACAACCAAATCCGCCCGCGCCGCGGCCACATCACAGTATTTAATCGATGAACTACGGCGAATGTGTTTGCGCATTTTAATCCGCGCCATGATATCTAGGGTGGAGGCAGACTCCCACTTTGTGCACGACGTTAAAAAGGTCAAGCCCGCAGACGGAACAGCGCGCACAGACACCGGCACATCCTGATCCTGATCATCACGAAAACGGTAGGTAGCGGACTCATCAGGATGAACATCATTCAAGATCCCCACATACCCCTCTGCCAAAGCAGGCGCATAAATCACCCCCATGACAGGGGTATGATCATGAACCAAAGCAATATTCACGGTAAAGTCTGGATCCCCGCGCGCGAACGACTTGGTACCATCCAAAGGATCCACGACCCAGTAATGAGGGGCTTGTGTCAAAACATGGGGATCAAGTGTTGTATAAATCTCTTCGGTCAAAACAGGAATGTCAGGGAATAAGGCAGATAATTGATCCCGAATAATCTGATCCGCAGCCAAATCCGCAGCCGTCACAGGACTTTCATCCCCTTTTATTTCAACTTCACCTGTATATCCAGAGGGGTCATAATATTCCATAATAGAATCCCCAGCCAAACAGGCAATACGCCGAACCATATTGGCC
>CAZQLB010000174.1:0-1966 GCA_964593915.1 uncultured Pseudobdellovibrionaceae bacterium | reverse complement strand
GCTCGGCCGTTGCTTCGCCAATCAAAAGGTTATGCACACGGCGAATATACGCAATAATGGCTTCATCCATTTTATCGCCGCCTATACGGGCCGAACGCGCATAAACAATACCATTCAGGGAAATGACCGCCACTTCGGTTGTGCCGCCGCCGATGTCAACGACCATAGATCCGGTTGCCTCCGATACGGGAAGGCCTGCGCCAATCGCGGCCGCCATCGGTTCCTCAATCAAATGGACTTCACTTGCGCCGGCACTTTCGGCTGATTCCTGGATCGCACGTCGTTCAACCGCGGTTGATCCGGACGGGACACAAATAATCATTTTAGGGGCGGCAAACCACCGCTGATCATGCACCTTGCGAATAAAATGCTTAATCATGGCTTCGGTCACTTCAAAATCAGCAATCACCCCATCGCGCAGGGGGCGAATCGCTTGAATATTCTCTGGTGTCTTCCCCAGCATTTGTTTAGCTTCCAGGCCCACCGCACGAATTTCTTTCCGCCCGCCATAGTGCGATATAGCCACCACCGATGGTTCATTCAGGACAATTCCTTGTCCCCGAACATAAACCAATGTATTGGCGGTGCCCAGATCCACGGCCATATCAGCCGAGAGAAAAGAAAAAAGACGTAAAAACATGCTTGACCTGTATATTCTATTGAGTGAGAAGACATTACCCTAATTTAAAAGGCAGGTTAAGGGGCTTGGCTTAAAAAAGAAACACCGTCCACAAAAAAATAAAAAGCCCCGCATATGCGGGGCTTTAAAAAATCAGATCATAAGCGAAAGAGTGATTAACCCTGACGCGCTTTGAAACGTGGATCTTTTTTGTTGATCACATACACACGGCCTTTGCGGCGAATAACGCGGCAGTTACGATCACGCACTTTCAATGCTTTTAAAGAGTTTACAACTTTCATGACAAAATCCTTTCCATACGAAATTCTGGCAAGACACTAGATGAAAGCATACATCTTTGTCAACCCTTGAATGCAGTTTTACCAAGGCGTAACCTTTTCCTGTCATGATAAATAATGTGCCCTGCACTTTTTGGTAGGGGATGTCATTAACATTTTCTACCTCAGGGTTAACATAATAATGAACACTTCTCTCCCTTCTGCGCCCTCTATTACGTCCGAGGATATATTACAAGGCCTCCAAAATAGGCAATTTTCCCTTTCATATCAACCAATTGTAACAATAGACAGCGGTTATGTGAATGGATTTGAGGCGTTAATGCGGTGGCAACACCCCGTCCACGGGTTTATCTCCCCTGGGGTATTTATTCCTTTAGCTGAGGAAACCGGCCTTATTGTTGATATGAGTAAATGGGCCCTGCGCGAGGCATGCCGTGCCCTTAAACGAATCGAAGGACGTACAGGACGTAACGCAGAGCTGTATGTCAGCGTCAACTTTACCCCCAGCGACTTTTCTCAAGACCAGTTTATTTTCGATTTGTATAATATTATTTCAGAATGCGACATCCTGCCTGGCCAGATCCAATTGGAAATTACCGAATCGTTGCTGCTCACCCAACCCGAAAATGCCCTCGCCTCTTTGACCATGTGCCGTAAGGCTGGCATGAAAATATCGGTTGATGATTGTGCGACAACCCAGCCAGATCTGAGTTACCTCAGCCAATATCCCATCGATAGTCTAAAAATTGATCAGCAATTTATCCGTAAAATGGCAACCGATCCCGCCAGCGCGCATCTGGTCAGCAGTATTATTAAAACGGCTCAAAATATGGGCAAAACCCCCATTGCAGAGGGGGTTGAAACACAGTCCGAGGCCGAAGCGCTCATAAAAGCAGGATGCAAGCATGCCCAAGGGTATTTGTTTGCAAAACCATTACCGGAAAAAGATGTCATGGATTTTATTTTGGCATCCCCCCTACATCCCTAGGTGTATATAGCCACTTGAAACAAATAATGGAACATTGTCATCCCCGAAGCGGTAACGCCG
>CAZQLB010000173.1:0-2038 GCA_964593915.1 uncultured Pseudobdellovibrionaceae bacterium | reverse complement strand
CGGTGATAATGCCGTCAACCTGGGGACGAACCTGGGATTGGCGGAAGGGAGTGATCCGGCCAGGTAGGCTAATGGACTGAATAATATCTTGCTGTTCAATGGTAATGACGGCAACTTCTGGGGTCATGCCGGGACCGCCTGGCCCCCCCATAGCAGCACTCCCTGTTCCGGATCCATTTCCGGACCACATGTACCATAAAGCCCCAAGGACCACGATAAAACCAACAGGGAGGATGAAACGTTTCATGGCATAACTTTCTTATACAGCTTTTGGAAAAAGGGGGGGCTTGCCCTTTAACATATTGATATCTTTATATGTATATGCGTGCGAACCAGAGTTGACGCGGTTTAAACATACATATATGTATGTATATCAATACCCCTTCATGTCAAGGGATGAGAGGAAAATTTTTATGAGACGTACAAAAGAAGATGCCGAAAAGACACGGGAGCTGATTTTAAAGACGGCAGCGGATCTGTTTTCTGAAAAAGGCGTGGCGCGGACAACATTATTGGATATTGCCCGGGCGGCCCATTTAACGCGTGGAGCGATCTATTGGCATTTTCAGAATAAACTCGAGATTTTTGATGCGTTGTACGAGCGTCTTCATCAGCCTTTTATCCAGATGATTTTAGAAGATATGAACGAAGATCATCCAGAGCCGTTGGAACAGCTGCGCGATTTATGTATTAAGCTGTTTCTGGATTTAAAAGATAATCATGATAAACGTCAGATGATTAAACTTTTTCTGATTAAATGCGATTACGAAGGGGAGCTGGCGCCGTATAAGAAAAAACACAGGGCCCAGAAAAAAGAGGGGCTGGATTTATTTAATCGTTATTTTGATCGCGCGCGCGCGCGCGGGATTTTGATGGGGGCGGTTCCTTCGGATCTTTTAACCCTGTCCCTGAATTGTTATATGAAGGGTATTTTATTTGAGTATTTAGATGACCCGGATGCGTTTGATATGACGTCGACAGCGCCGTTTTTAATGACCCAGTTTTTTGACGGGCTTCGTGTGTAGACGTATTCTTTGGTTTTTGTTTTTTCTTTTTTTGAAA
The DNA here is from genome assembly GCA_964593915.1 of uncultured Pseudobdellovibrionaceae bacterium. Taxonomy (GTDB): domain Bacteria; phylum Pseudomonadota; class Alphaproteobacteria; order Micavibrionales; family Micavibrionaceae; genus CAZLPZ01. Next base: position 976 of record CAZQLB010000173.1, on the reverse strand, counting down.
AAACTTGCTTTTTGGATTTGATTTATGCTTTTATATTGCTATGCAACATTTTTGCGCACAGCCGTTATGGATTATGCTTCCCATCTCCTCTTATGGACTTGATGGCGGGGTGGCGTATCCCTATCGAATGGTGCGGCAGATGTGAATGCATATTCAAACAGGCCGAAAAATAAAAATGTCAAAAGCGGCCTTTAAATTTTCCAATAGAATAAAAAAGGACGCAAAACCAAAATAAAGGGATGCGTTCAATGATTATTACAGAAGATTTGACCCGTATTTATACCCGTAAAACGCGTAAACACCTGTTTTCAAAGACTGTTGTTTCCGACTTTACGGCTGTTGATCATCTGTCCTTAGAGGTGAAGGCCGGGGAACGGGTGGCGTTTATTGGCCCAAATGGGGCCGGGAAAACAACCACCTTGCGGATGCTGACGGGCCTTTTGTACCCTACATCGGGCCGGGTGATGGTAAATGGCCTTGTCCCCTGGAAGGATCGTAAAAAATTGGCCCGGTCGATTGGGCTTGTGTTTGGGCAAAGGTCCCAGCTGTGGGCGGATTTACCGGTGTCGGATTCTTTTCAATCGATGCGCGTTATTTACGCTATTGATCCGGTCGTGTTTCGGCGGCGGCACGATGAACTGTGCGATCGGCTGATGATTGGCGATTTTCTGCATCAACCGGCACGGTCTTTGTCTTTGGGGCAACGTATGCGATGTGAGATTGCGGCGGCGCTGCTGCACCAGCCAAAAATTCTGTTTCTGGATGAGCCGACAATTGGTTTAGATGTCGAAGCCAAGGCGATTTTACGGGATTATTTAAAGACTCTGCATATGACTGAAGACATGACCATTATATTAACCAGTCATGATACAGGGGATATTGAAGATATCTGCGAACGTGTGGTTATGATTGATCATGGGCGCAAGTTACTGGATCAGCCGTTATGGATGCTGCAGCGGGATTTTGATGCAGGGCG
>CAZQLB010000172.1:808-2041 GCA_964593915.1 uncultured Pseudobdellovibrionaceae bacterium | reverse complement strand
ATGCGTTAATGATATCCCGAAACATCAATAGCGCCACACGACTATCTTTCGTGAATAACAAATTCATGGCTTCTTGAAGGTGAATGATCCTTAATTTCTTATCATTCCGAAGAGCGTCAACAATTGTTTGATTGATGTGTTTCATTTTTCTCTCCTGTCTGCGATTTTATTTTGCCGCTTATAATCTTGTAAATATTGGCGCGCTTTTAAAATGCCATCTTTTTGGTTCTTTTTCGATGACGCCCCTAAAAGGACAATCAATACTTGTCCGTCTCGGTAAAAGTAAATTCGATGGGCTTCGCCCGCATCGATCTTATATTCCTGAAGTCCGCCTCCCACAGATTTGATATTTCCCGCCAAACCTAATTCCAACTTGTTAATGGCCTGGATAATTTTTGATTTGGCGCGCAAGTCTTTAACAGATTCAAGATATACCCTAAAAGGGCAGACGCTATACTCTGTTACATATTCAATGATATCTATCATAGTACATGCCCCCTTAATAGTAAGTTAAAACTTACTATTATCCCCTCTTCTTGTCAAGAACATAAAAAACAATCAATAAAAGTTTAAGCCATAATCCCTATTCAACCCATCCCCATTTCCGCGTATAATACCGATCAGACTTGATTTGCCCTTTCCCCCAAGAGGAACCTTCCCATGCGGACACCCAATATTCTGACCTTTGCTGTTCTTGCTGCGATTGCGACCACGGCCACCTTGTCTGCCTGCACGACGCCGGGGATGCGGGTCAGTAACGCCAACCGCTTGGGCCTGCCGACCTTTATGATCCCGCGCACGATGACGGTCGATGGATACCAACTGAAAACCTATGAACGCACGCATGAACTGGGTGGTGTGGCGACGATTTATATCGAAGGGTCGGGGGCCGTGTGGAAAAAAGGCATCCGCAAAACATTAAACGTGACAGGGGACCCGACGCCTGAAAATCCAGTCGGTATGGTTTTGGCATCAAGCGACCCGTCGAAAAACGTGATTTATGTGGGGCGTACGTGCCAATACGGGGCCAAAAAAATCGGGACCGCTGAATGCCCCACCGACACGTTAACCACAAAAATGTACGCCCCCGATATGCTCGCCCTGTATGGCCATGTGCTGGATGATTTAAAAACACGCTATCGTTTCACCGGATTTCACTTGGTTGGATTTGAAAGCGGCGGGGGCCTCGCCACCCTTTTGGCCGGTGAACGAAGCGACGTGTTAACCCTGAGG
>CAZQLB010000172.1:0-798 GCA_964593915.1 uncultured Pseudobdellovibrionaceae bacterium | reverse complement strand
TGGACACTGAAACATTTGCCCGCGCCAAAGGGATAACCGGATTCGATGCATCATTAAACCCCGTGTCGCGCGTGCCAGATTTAATCAACACGCCGCAACATCATTACTTGGCCCAATTTGATGATGTGGTTCCGAACGAGATTTACCACGGATACGCCCAGGCATTCGGCGATAATCGTTGCCTGTCCTATACGTTGGTCCCTGATGTGGATCACACCTATGACTGGTCGGACACGTGGGCCGGCGCGGTGAAACAAACGGTCACGTGTATGGATCAACATGTGGGCGCGATATCGGGGAATTAATTACCCATATTATATTGACAAAGGTATCGATAGATTATAGAAATTAAAAACAATCTATCGAGAAAGGCCTTTGCCCATGTCTATTTTTGGTTCACGTCAAGAAAAACCTGATTATTTATCCAAAACGCATCCTTTGATGATTGAGGCTTGGGCAAAACAGGGCATGGTTATGGATTTAAAGACAGGGGAGCCCGTTCTTTTAAGTACATTAACGCGTCGTCAGCAATTCGACTTGTTTTTTGATTATGATGATTATCGAGATGAAAAAGGTACGACCATATCAAAAGCAAAAAGATACGCCATCAATATTGTTTGTGTAGCAGTAGATAAAAACAGAGATTGGCAATTGGAAACGCCGCCACCTACCGCACCAGAACCAACTCCATGGCCAGAAAAATTGGCAGCAATGAAGGAAGATAAAGAACGTTTCCTTAATCGTTTAGGCTCAGGACTCAATCTTTAAGATAAAAGATGAAGGCAGAGGCGAGGGCGA
>CAZQLB010000171.1:0-2056 GCA_964593915.1 uncultured Pseudobdellovibrionaceae bacterium | reverse complement strand
GGTTTTAATCCAGCGATAAGACCCAAGATGAAAAAATCTATACAGATTTTTTCATCCATACCGGACCATCAGCTGTATCCTTTATTAAAATACCCATATCTGCAATCTGGTCACGAAGCTGATCTGATAGCGCCCAGTTCTTTTGCTCCCGCGCCTGTTCCCGTGCAGAAATCATTTCTTTCACCTGATCCGATATCTGTGTATCAGCCATAGCAGCGATATCAATCCCCAGGACAGAATCAAATTCCAAAAGAAGTTGATATTTCTCAGACGGTGTTATGGATTGATCCTTGATCATCATCCACATATGAGACAACGCAACTGGTGTGTTGATATCATCCATACAAGCATCCCAAAACTTTTTAGAATGCGCCTGCGCTATATCTGAAAGAGGAACCTTTTGCTCCCGCGCCTCCCCAAAATCAATCACCTTGTTTTTCAGTGATTCATAAGTTGTACGGGCAACCTCCATCACATCCCATCCAAAAACCAGTTCACTACGGTAATGCGTTCCCAAAACCAGATACCGATAATGCAGAGGATGAAACCCATTTTCAAACAGGGTATCCAGGACATATGTCCCGCCCTGGGATTTCGACATTTTACGATCCTTCAATGTCAAAAAACTCGTATGCATCCAGATATTCACCCATTTATGCCCATGGCAGCATTCAGACTGGGCAATTTCATTGGTGTGATGAACAGGGATATGATCAATCCCGCCACAATGAATATCAAAATGCGTCCCCAAATGCTTGCTCGCCATAACAGAACATTCAATATGCCATCCTGGAAATCCAACGCCCCATGGACTGTCCCATTTCATGATCTGGTTCGGAAATTTACTGAGTGTGAACCATAAAACAAAATCCTGCGGATTTTTCTTGGCCGTATCATATTCAACATCATCGCGCGCAGCTGCTTGCTGCCCTTTTAAATCAAGGCGCGCAAAATCCGCATATTTTTCAAACTTTGCCGTATCAAAATAAACATTTCCGCCCGCAATATAGGTATATCCCTTTTGTTCAAGAATTTTGATGAAATCAATCATTTCCTGAATTGTTTCGGTTGCACGTACAACCACGTCTGGCCGCTGAATACGAAATACGGATGTATCTTTAAAAAACTGATCTTCGCATTCTCTTGCAATATCCCATGGAGATTTTTGCTGTTTTGCCGCCGCAAGGGCAATTTTATCATCTCCCTCATCCGCATCGGATTGAAGATGGCCCACATCCGTAATATTCATGACATGCTTGACATGATACCCGGCATGTTCCAAAACGCGGTGCAGCACATCCTCGAAAATAAAGGTGCGAAAGTTCCCAAGATGCTGCCGGTCATATACTGTAGGACCGCAGCAATACATCCCAACCTGACCTTCGTTAATAGGGGTAAAAACCTCTTTTTGACGGGTTAGGGTATTGTAAAGTCTAACAGACATGGGATATTCCTTTTAATCAAATGATCCCTTATAATAACCATAACCCCATCAATACGGTCAACAGAAAATCGCGAAAATATGCATAAAAATCGCCCCCCAAAAACGGACACAGACGATTTTGAAACCCTTTTAGGAACAGGCATTCAAAAAAACAAGGGGCAACACACATATACATCCCGCCGTTCAACTGCAGCCCTTGTGATTGACCTGCCTGCCGGCAAACGCGCGGCGGCGCCAATCTTACCGGCCGGAACACATCCATCTGAATCCCAGTTAGATAAAGCGACATTAAAAAAACTGAAACAAGGTCAATTTGCGCTTGACCGGACCGTTGACCTTCATGGCTATACCCTTGATGCGGCACGGCGATTGTTCAGACAAGTGGTTGAGGAAGGGTATCAAAACAACCATCGCTGTTTATTGATCATCACAGGAAAAGGAGAGATTGGCAAACCTGATCCAGCCGATCCATCATCAAAACGTGGACGCATCCGCGAAAGCCTAAAGGATTGGGTCATGGAATCTCCTTGCTCATCTTATATTCTGCATTATACGGCAGCCCAGCAACACCACGGCGGTGCTGGACGGCGACATCGGCGCGTTTATCAAGGC
>CAZQLB010000170.1:0-2071 GCA_964593915.1 uncultured Pseudobdellovibrionaceae bacterium | reverse complement strand
CATCTGGATTCTTGTTTCGCGCATATAGAATGCGGTTTTGGGCACCTTGTTGTGTTTGTTCCTGACCTCACGGTTGGTCCGGTATACCAGAGTCCGTATCAAGAGAAATAAAATGAAATGCATTCGGATCAAAATACGCCGCGAACGCTTGCCGGGTTGCATGGATCTTTACGGTATTCTGAGAGGTGATGATAACATGAGGAATCATGGCATCTGCTCTGGAGATAGAATTGCAAGGCTAAATGAGATCGCTTGTTCATAAAGATCTGCACGCGTTATCCGGCCATTGGTATACAGGGCTTCGGCCCCTCCGTTTGATTTTGAATTTTTGCGATTATAAATTTGATCATTTGCACGGCCAACCTCCATCAGGGGGCCCGTGGATAAAAGATCACAGATAGATGAAGGAAGGGGATATTCCATTGTCCATGTCAATACAGGATCAGATGGTGGGGCAAGACGCTGAACAATAACGGCGCCAACCATATAAAGGTCATCATGACCATTGACGCGTCGCGGATCAACACCCCCTTCGATCGAGATGATATAATCAAATGGATGTTCACGATTTAATAACGGCTGGGTATCGAGTTGTTTTTGTAGGTGATGGAGGCGGTTAAACGCCCCGGTCATGGTTTCTTGTTTTGATCGTGGCTGATGGGATATGCCAGATGAAACATTAAATGTTATAATATCCGGACGGGTGTTTGAATGACCAGCTTTTTGAAATGCAGATTTGACGGCTTTTTTCTTTTCACGGCTTTCGGAGGCAAGGGCAATCCGGATCATATTTTTCGCGCCTCGTATCCGATTAAATCTAATTTCCGCTGGGCCCCCCATGCGTAATGGGTGGTGCTGGTTCCGGCCCCAATCACGCGGTGACATGGGATCAGAATAGAAACAGGGTTTTTGCCCGCCGCTGATCCAGCCGCGCGGTACGCACGGGGCCGCGATACCTTTGCCGCCAGATCGCCATAGGTGATAAGCTGTCCGCGTTTTAAGGTGAGCAGGGCCTTCCATACAGATAGCTGGAAATCCGTACCGTATACATCAAGGGGCAGATCCGCAAGGTCATCCGGGATTTTCGGCGCTGTGCGGGCCGATGCAGGATACAGTGATTTCAGGATACGAAAAGTTCGCTTTATCAGCGCATTTGATCCTGTTTTAAACAAGGCACCAGGGAACCGGCCGCGCAGGTCACGTTCGGTATCCGCCCGGGATAGAGTGTCCCCGGTCATACCAATAAAACACACTCCGTACGGCGTTGTGGCCACCAGGATATCCATGCCGCATACGGCGCCCCAGTCCAGAGTGATCGGTTCAGGGAAAGGAGAATGGGCAGGGGGATTCAGGATCAGTTTTGGCATATCAATTTTCTGTTTACAGTATTTGGATGAGATTATATATAACTCATTTTCATATAAAAATAAATATCCTTGTATATACCTATGGCCTTACGCATAATGGGCGCGGGTGTATTTTTTCCAAACGAAATGGTGTCATAAATATGATGTACGGTGTATTGAGTGGGGGGTTGGTCCTGTTTGCGTATCTGATTGGGTCTGTGCCATTTGGGCTTGTTCTTGCGCGGCTGGCTGGATATGGAGATATCCGCCGGATTGGTTCGGGCAATATTGGCGCTACAAATGTACTGCGCACGGGCAATAAGGTATTGGCTTTTTTTACGTTGCTCCTGGATGCGTTAAAAGGAACCGCCGCTGTTCTTTTGGTGTATATGATCGCGTCATATTTGTTTTTGGATTTGAATGTTGAGTGTGTGGTGACAAAGACGTGTGGACCGGATTATGAATATATAACGCGTTTAGCCGGGATTGCTGCTTTTATTGCTCTTTTAGGACATGTGTTTCCCGTTTGGCTGCGGTTCAGGGGGGGGAAGGGCGTTGCAACCTTTTTGGGCTGTTTGCTGGCGCTTCATCCCATGGCGGCATTGGTTTTTGTTGGAACGTGGATTCTGACAGCTGTTGTGACACGCTTATCATCGGCCAGTGCGCTTTTATCAACTGTGGTTTCGGCTGGTGCTGCTTTTTATATGGGTATACCGGCTGAACAG
>CAZQLB010000169.1:0-2074 GCA_964593915.1 uncultured Pseudobdellovibrionaceae bacterium | reverse complement strand
GATCCGTTTGAGGCGCTGGAGCTGCAAAACCGCCTGCAGTGCAAATATACGGGCGGTACGGTTTTGCATCTTTACATGAACGAAAAGCTCTCCAGCGCCGAAGCCTGTAAGCGGTTTATCAAAAAAGTGCTGGGCACGTATCAACTTCCCTATGTAACGGTAACGCCTGTCTTTTCGGTCTGTGACACGCACGGATATCTGAACGGCGAGCAACCGGAATGTCCGCATTGTCAGGCCAAGACTAAGGTCTGGACGCGCGTCATGGGTTACTTCCGCCCCGTCGACAGCTTTAACAAAGGCAAGCAGGGCGAACACCGCCAGCGCAAACATTTTGTAGAAGATTGTGTGGATACGGGCAATCTGTTTACAGGAGTCTGATGGTGCTCGCAGCCATACAGAAAAATGATCAAAGAGAGCGCCCGCAAGAGAGAGCGGGCGTTCTTCCAATTTATTCCGTCACACCCTTTACGATGCTCGATTTTCCGGAAAAAACCGCCTGTATTGTCTGGTTTTCTGGCTGCAACATGCGCTGTCCTTATTGTCACAATCCGCAGATTGTTAAAGGAAAAGGGCGGGGGGATGTGGATCAGGTCTTTGACTTCCTGAAAAAGCGCGCTGGACTTTTGGATGGTGTCGTTCTCTCAGGCGGTGAGGCCTCGGCCTATCCTGGATTGCCCGATTTTATCAAACAGGTGAAAAAACTGGGTTATGCTGTCAAACTTGATACCAACGGTCTAAGGCCGGATATTATTGACAATTTCCTGCGTCAGGGATTTTTGAATTACATTGCGCTGGATTACAAAGCCCCGCCCCATAAATTCAAGAAAGTCACGGGCGTTGATAAATACAACGAATTCACCAAAACGCTTGATCTTTTATGCGCACAAAAAACGGTACCATTTGAGGTGCGCACCACCGTTCATACCGATCTAATGGATGAGAATGATGTCAATGCCATTATCCATGATCTTGAAAATCGTGGCTATCAAGGCAGTCACGCCATACAGAATTTTACCCATAGCGATGATAGGTCAACACTGGGCTTTATGAAGAAGCAGGAACGATTGCTTAATATCGACGACATACATAAGCCTCATGGGTTCGAACTACAGTTTCGAAATTTTTGAAACGCTTGATTTAGATCAAGAGAATTCGGTTGTTCTTTTTGTAAATTAAGGCAGTTTTGGCAATAAGAGGTTTTAAGTATGGTGCTGTCTAGAAAATTTCTTCTGTTTACGACATCACTGGTCGCACTGATTGCATTATCAAGCACTGCTTACGCTGGAGACACGCCAGAAAGCTTGATTATGGACGGTCATTTCTTTGGCGAGGTTAGATATCGGTATGAATATGTTGATCAAGATGGGCCGGTGCCGATTACCGATGATGCCAAAGCAGGAACGGTTCGTACCAACATCGGATTCAAGACCGGTAAATACCAAAATTTTCAGGCATTACTTGAAGGACAGATCGTTCAAAGTATAGGTGCTAACGATTTTAACGATACGGTGAACGGCCAAACAAATTTCCCTGTTATTGCCGACCCTGACAATCAGGAAATAAATCAAGCATGGTTGTCATGGAGCGGCATTGAAGGTGCCGAAATAAAACTGGGGCGGCAAGGCATCAACCTCGATAATCAGCGTTTTATTGGAACTGTTGACTGGCGACAGAACGACCAGACCTTCGATTCTGTTGTTTTCAACTACTCAGGAATAGACAAAGCCAATTTCGCTTACGGCTATATCGGTAATGTAAATCGGATTTTTGGTGACGATCACCCGCTTGGTGATCTTGATTCTACTAGCCATTTTGCCAACGCATCCTATAAATTTACAGACGCACTAAAATTAACAGGTTATGGCTATATATTTGATTTTGATCGTCTGCCCACACGTTCGTCACAAACATATGGCTTAAGAGCAACAGGAAAGACTCCCATCAATGAGAATTGGGCATTCAACTATGAAGCTGAGATCGCAAGACAATCTGACTATGGCAATAATTCTGCCCATTACGATGAAACTTATTACCATCTTGCCCCATCAATAACAGGGCACGGTTTTAACTTTGG
>CAZQLB010000168.1:0-2083 GCA_964593915.1 uncultured Pseudobdellovibrionaceae bacterium | reverse complement strand
CGTAAATCAGGGGAGGGGTCTCGTTCCGCCCGCCCGGTGGCAATTGCATACCGAAAAATGCGTCCCGATATTTGGTGGGCCCGGTGGGCAATCTCATGGGCGCCGCGCGATTCAACTTTGCGCAATGTCGCTAAAAGTTCCGGGGCCTTGATATCGCTAATTGGCCGCTTCCCTAAACTGGGGAACAGATCCATTTCCATCCGGGTCATAAGCCCTGCCGCATGGCGTTCTTTCCATTGGTGTTTAAATTGGTCGTGCCATTCCCGCGCGACAACCTCAAACGTATTACCGGCCTCTAATTCTTTTTGGCGCCTGGCCTCTTGCCGGGCCAGAGAAGGGTCAACTTCTGCGTCCAATTGTTTCCGGGCGGCCAAACATTTATCCCGGGCTTCGGCCAGAGTGACTTCTGGAAAAACACCAAAAGCCAGACGTTTTTCTTTGCCCAGATAGCGGTATTTCATGCGCCAATATTTTGACCCATTCGGCATGATTTCAAGGTATAAACCCTTGCCATCAGATAATTTATACGATTTTTCCTTTGGGGTTGCGGCATCGCAGGCTTTTGCAGATAAGGCCATTTTGGGGGCATCTCCATCGGGGGCATTTTATTGTGCCCCCACCTATGCCCCCATTTTCTGTGGTCACAGACAAACGTTGGCGGTTGTTACTGAACAAATATAGCATAAAACGCCTATAAAATGCTATCATTATCCAGATAATGGCGGTCAGTGATGAACGTGAATGATATAGGAAATGGTGCCTAAGGGCGGAATCGAACCACCGACACAGCGATTTTCAGTCGCTTGCTCTACCGACTGAGCTACTTAGGCACAAAATATCCGATAGTACGCAAAACAGGGAAAACCCCGCCAACGAACCGGATATTGCTCGGTACGGGGTGTTATAAACGGTTTACTCCCGCCTTTCAAGCCCAAAATCATATAAAAATAAGGAAAAGAGAAAAGCCTTGTTTTCCAGGACAATGCCCCCCGCGTGCCTGCAATCCATTATTGTCTTTCTTGAAGATGGGATCCCTTTAGGGGTGAATAAACCCCAGCATCAGGGCGCTGGCCGCCAATCCCATCCCCGCAACTGGACTTGCATGGTCCTTCCACCCCCGGATCCAGTAATAAACTTGGAACATCACAGGCGTAATTGCTTTTATCGCAACGGGATAGGCCGGGTTGTCTGCGATTTGCAAAGCAAAAAGCATTGTTCCCCAACTGAGCACAGCTAAAACAGCCAGAATAGTCACTGTGATAATGGGGAACTGTGCCCGGCGTGCCAGATCCAGTTCGGGGGTCTGTACCCGGTACCGCCCAAAAAAAGGAAGCGCAATTACCATTCCCATATTTCCAAAAAAGAGAATAGATAAAATCCGCCCCATTTGCCCCCCCTGGCTGATATCGGTCTGGGCATCTGGAGCATTTAGAAACCACGCCTGTCCAACGGTTAAAAAGGCATACAGAACAGCTATAGGGATTGCTGTCATAACGGATTTCCATGCATAGTCGTTCCGGCGAATACATCCAAGAGATATCGTCAGCATTCCAAAACAAACCCCCATTGTTAAAAGTGTTTGCGGTGTATTTATCATGGCATCCATCTCTTGGGGGTGAAGAGCCATCCACATCACAAAGGTTAAAAAAATTGTAATAGGCTGATAAATAACGGCAATTCTGCCATTCCGCTGAGCTGCAAGATTACCCGTCCGTATATTTCCCCATGCATAGATACCCGAAAGTAAAACCATGAACAGATAAAAGCGTGGATCGGTCGGATATGCAAAAAGGGTAAAAAACGGCAACAACAGAAAAATGCCAATCAGACAGCGATAAAGCAGCGCTTCATAAGGATTGAGGCGACACCGACGCACAATTTCAATGACCGCTACGTTAAACGCGCAAGAAATCAGCGCCAGCACAAACCACATCATGTTTCTTACTCCTTGTGTGTCCATTTATTAACATATAATATATTAATAAATAGTTAGGGGGCGTTCATATAAGACATAATATTATATAATACTAGGGGCTGTACCAGATAACATGAGAATATGTTATCGAGGTATGTATGAAACAGC
>CAZQLB010000167.1:0-2098 GCA_964593915.1 uncultured Pseudobdellovibrionaceae bacterium | reverse complement strand
ATTATATAGGGGCCGGATGTAACCATATGGGGATCCAGAATTGCAGCTTCAAAATCACGGTTTGTCCAATAGGATTTGGACAGAACAGGCATCATCGACAGGATCATGATCGTTTCGCGATCATAATTTTCCCCCAGTTCAAATCGGATGGTCAACGGATCTATAACCTGAACATGGTTCACCAGTTTATAAATACGGCGCATATTGGGACGGCCATATTCTTTAAACGTGTTGAAAGAGAACAGAACATCATGGGCTGTGATAGGGGTTCTGTCTGAAAACCGCGCATCTGGATTGAGGAAAATCGTGATGGCGGAACGGTCATCCGTGACCTGCACCCCGCGTGCAATCAGGGGATAAAGGGTAAAGGGTTCATCCCATGACCGATCCATTAAGCGATCAAAAAGATATACGTGTCCCTGTGCGGGTTTCCCCTTCATTGTAAAAGGATTAAGGGTATCAAATGTACCGATAACAGGTTGACGCAAGGTTCCGCCCAAGGGGGCATTGGGATTGGCATACGGATAATGATCGAAATCGCGAGGAAGAGCCGGATCGCCGTGCATGGTTAGTGCATGTTGAATTGTTTCTGTTTGATGCTGTGTACTGGTTTCCCGATCTGCCGCAAAGACAGATGTAACCGATAGGGCGCATAAGAAAAACAGTATAAAAGGGGATATGCGCATGAACATGGTGTTATAACATTCCTTTTTGCATATCCCTTTTCTTGTTTTGTTAAGCCTAAGCTGCAGCAGCGGCCTTTTTCAGGGGACGTGGTCCCATATATCCCAAAACAGACGTGGCATTTCGTGCGGCGATGGCACCGCATTCGGTAAGTGGTAATCCCTTTGTTAAACCATAAAGGAAACCTGCCGCATACGCATCGCCTGCACCTGTTGTATCCACCAACTTTTCCGGTTGGATAGATTTGATTTCATATGTCGAATCCCCGGATAGGATAACGGACCCTTTTGCACCCAACGTCACAACAACAATGTCACATTTATTGCGTACGGTGGATAATGCGCCATCTAGTTCGTTTGTTTTTGCGAGGGCCTTTATCTCTGTCTCATTTGCAAACAGAATATCAATATGGTTTTCAATCAAGCTTTTGAAATCGGCATGGTGACGTTCAACGCAGAATAAATCAGATAGACTTAAGGCAACTTTGCGGCCAGCTTCGTTTGCAATCGTTCCGGCTGTGTAAAAAGCCTGTTTACAGTGGGGGGCATCAAATAAATATCCCTCCATAAATGTCACGCTGGATGCGGCAATCATATCTGCATGGACATCATTAATCCCAAGCTGTGTTGCTGCGCCAAGGTATGTATTCATCGTGCGCGTTGCATCATCACTGACCAAAATCATGCATCGCCCTGTTTTCGCACTGAACATTAATCGTTCGGTTGTATATGCAATCCCCATAGATTTCATATCGTGAGCAAACACATCTCCTAATTGATCATCGGCAACCTTTCCGATGTAGGCGGCACGTCCCCCCAGGGCAGCCAGGTGGGCCATGGAATTTGCAACCGATCCTCCTGACATTTCAATGGCGGGGCCCATTTGGCTATAAAGATCAAGGGCACGTTCCTCAGATACCAGGTTCATGGAGCCACGTTCCATACCGCATTTTTGATATTGTTCCGCCAAAAAGGTTTCGGATGTTTGCGACAAAACATCGACCAAGGCATTGCCGATACCGATAATATCGTATTGGGCCACAGGAAAATCAGAAGAAGATTGCGTCATAAAAGAGCTCCCATTGAAATGGATAGATAAGGTTGATATAAAAGATAAATCTTATTTTCAGGGTCTTATTGTGATGTCCGAACTCTCATCTGTCAACCAAGTGGAAAAAATTGTACGTGCAGGTCTGCGCGCGGCGGCGGAAAAGGGGTGGGTAAACCTGACTTTGACAGATATTGCGGATAAGGCCGGGGTGTCCTTATCTGATTTGCGCCTTGTTATTTCGGAGAAATCAGATCTTTTGGGGCGTTTTGCCCAGATCGTGGATCGCCGTGTACTGGATGATGCGGATCATCTGTCCGCGCCGGATGATTCGGTCCGGGATAAATTATTTTCCATTTTAATAATA
>CAZQLB010000166.1:0-2189 GCA_964593915.1 uncultured Pseudobdellovibrionaceae bacterium | reverse complement strand
TACTTCACCTGATCGATATTAACGAAGATGTCTGCGCGGTTTATGATGTAATTCGCAATGAACTTTCGGAATATGGCGCAGATCTGGATACAAAACCGGAAATCATCGCCCTGAACAAAGCCGACACGCTACCAGCGGATGAGGCCGAGGAAAAACGGCAAGCACTGGCGGATCATACGGGCCAGGATATCCATCTGATATCGGGCGTTGCGCGGACAGGGGTACAAAATGTTCTCTATGCGATCAAAGATGTGATCAAAGCCGCCCGAAATACATCCACCCCGGATGACCCGCATGACCTGGGGTTAATATAGGCTGGCTTCGCTTTTTTATACACAGTTTATATTCGAATCATTTTAGATCTGATCCAATCGGCCAAATCTTGCTCACTTATCCTTCCAGCTGAAAGACCATAAAATATAGCGTATTTTTCATCCCGCGTAGCAATGAAATCATATCCATTCAAACGTAGGAATGTTCGGCATACCACCAAAGCAGTACGCTTATTCCCATCTACGAAAGGATGATTCAAAGATATACCATGGGCATAACTGGCCGCCAAAATGGCAAAATCCCCTTCTCCATATGCAAAGTGATTTTGCGGCCGCATAAGTGCGCTTAGAAAACCATCTTCATTTCGAATACCAGAAGCCCCTCCATGCTCGGCAAGTTGGCGATCATGAACCGCACGCGCAAGTTCATGCGAAATCCAGATAGGTTTTTTCATAAAGAATTACTCGGCCAGCTTTTTTAAAACATCACGATCTTCCGCCATGATCTGTTCCGCCACGGACATTTGATAAACAAATGTCGGATCATAATTGCGGATCAATAGACCATCTGGCGTTTCAGTAACAAAAAGTTCCGCCGTCTTTTCATCAGCACGCAATTTAGCTAACAAGTCTTTGGGGAAAATTGCCCCCCGGGAATTTCCAATCGGCCGCAAAGTTAAACGATATGTCATATCTTACCTCTCTTTTTTTATTATAACATATGTTATAACATTGATCAACTCGCTAAAAACAGGCATGCTTCGCTATGCCGGACCTAGAATTAGAACAACGTTTTTCAGATTATACCTGCTGCGGCATTGACGAAGTAGGGCGCGGCCCCTTGGCCGGCCCTGTTGTCGCCGGATGCGTCATCATCCCAAAGGACACACAATCCCTACCCTTTTGGATAGATGTCCATGACAGCAAGATGGTCAAGGCCGCGCGCCGGACCGCACTGGCTCATGATATTATGGCACATACCTATTGGGGATTAGGCATAGCTACCGTCGCCGAAATTGACCAGATCAATATTCTTCAGGCCACATTTCTCGCCATGCGCCGCGCCTTTGACCAGATGACCGATCGGCACGATGTCACATTAAACAACATGCCCCCTCTTTACGCTTTAATTGATGGCAACAGGACACCGCCGGATTTCCCCGCCCCCGTCCAAACGGTGATCAAGGGGGATCAAAAATCATTAAGCATTGCCGCAGCCTCAATTATCGCAAAAGTTGCACGTGACCAGATGATGGCCGATTTGCACGACCAATATCCGATGTATGGCTGGATCAAAAATGCAGGATATGGCACGGCGGCCCATATGAACGGCCTGGCCCTACATGGCCCCTGCCCGCACCACCGCCGTTCCTTTGCACCGATAAAATCAGCAGTAGCAGCAGCCCAAAAATAAAGCAAAAAAGGTAAACCTAAGCCTCGTGCATGGAACAGGCCATGCGGGTCAAAACTGCGCGCAGCTCTTCATCCTCGATCGCGCCGATTTGATCGGTAACAGATGGTTCATAAGCATGGGCCATTACCTCTGCCGCACGGGATAAATCATCATCGCCCGCGCCGTCTTGCGGCTGCGCCCGTGTCATAAGCCCAGCACGCGCGGCAGGAGACAACGCGCGGATCCCGGCCTGCACAACCTTTATATCTACAACCATATGTCCACCCAGCAAATTGGCCAAGCGGTCCAGAATCATTGCCTTTTGATAATGAATAAGAGGCGCGGCGCCACTGGTTGCAGCAATTTCCAGAATAGCCTCTATATCATTTCGTTTAGAGCCGATAGGGGCTGAATCTGTCGATGATTGATTTTTCTTCCCCTGGTCTTTTGAAGATACTGGAGATGTCCTCTTGCGGATAGACATCCCAATCGGATAGGTTTGAAGAGACAGATCTTTGCTGACA
>CAZQLB010000165.1:0-2260 GCA_964593915.1 uncultured Pseudobdellovibrionaceae bacterium | reverse complement strand
GTAATCAGAATACCGATGTCTTTTTTCTTGAGCTGCAAGATCAGGGATCGGATATCCGCAACCGCAATCGGATCAATACCCGCAAGGGGTTCATCCAGCAAAAGGAAATGCGGGCGTGTCGCAAGGGCACGTGCAATCTCAAGACGCCGACGTTCCCCGCCAGACAGCGCAATAGCAGGGGTACGGCGTAAATGCGAAAGACCAAATTCATTTAAAAGCTGGACCATTAACCGGCTGCGATCGCGGTCGGATAAGTCATCCTGTAATTCCAAAACAGACCACAGGTTTTGTTCCAGATTAAGCCCACGAAAAATGGATGATTCTTGGGGTAAATATCCAACCCCCAATCGTGCCCGCCGATAAAGGGGCAGGGCCGTGACATCGTATCCATCCAGCATGACCGATCCTGTATCGGGGCGGATAAGGCCCGTGATCATATAAAAACAAGTGGTTTTTCCAGCGCCATTGGGACCCAAAAGGGCAACAGCTTCGCCGCGCCGAATGTGTAAAGACACATCCCTCAGGACAGGGCGGTTTTTATATGATTTTGCAATATGTGAAACAGAAAGGCCGGAAACCATGGGCATCGGCTCATGGGGTTTATCTGTACCTGTCTGGGGTATAGGGATGACGCTCATCCGTTTCTTATACCTGAAATTATCATGAGGGGCCAGACCCCCCTTTATTTTTATAGAACAACTATAGGTTTTTATCGTACAGGGACGGACAGGCGGTCAATCACACATTCGAACGACATATTATTTGACGTTTTTACGTGCGCCCCATTTGGTACGATCAATACGGCATCGCCAGAATGGACGGTTCGGTATCCGCCAATATACTCCCCTGTGTTGCGCTGATGGATAAAAGACGTGACGACGCCATTTGACCTTGGAATAACAAAAATATTTGCGGTATCGCAATCAGCTGAAATAGGTCTTCCTGATACAAGTGCAGCCGCTTTGTTCCACTTCTTGGCTGAAATACCGTTTCCGGTGATCGATGCCCAAATATGTTGTCCCGCCTTTTAGGGGAAAAGATGTGCCCATATAAACCGTTTTATGATCCTGTGTTTTGATCCCGGTAAAGAAATTATCCCCCGACATCGGAAATTGGGATGGATCGCTGTAAAGCTGCACATTGTATTCCTGAACCTGACGAGCCAGTTTTTCCATACCCTTCGGGGGATTCCCTTTTTGCTCGGGTGCGTTCTTGTCGGTAAAATCTCGCCATTGTTGGGATAAGGACGGATGATCTGTTGCGCATCCGGCTGCCAAAGCTGTCGTCGCTGTCATTAAAAAAGCAGAAGATAAACGGTTCATCACACACCTCGTTGTTTTTTATTTTACAGATTATTATCAGAAAGAGGGTGAAAAGTCAAAAAAATCCCCCTCTTTCTTGACGACGAGAGGAGGATTTTGATTTTTTGAAATAAAATATCAGGCAGCAGCGCCCTGTTTCTGTGCGCGTTCCAATCCCTCGCGGATCATCTTTTTTGCGGCATCGGCATCACCGAAATCACCGACTTTTGCCCATTTTCCAGGTTCCAAGTCCTTATAATGGCCAAAGAAATGCTTAATCTGATCAATTTGAATCTGGGGCAGATCTTTGTAAGATTGGATGTTGGCATAATATGGATACATCTTGTTTGTGGGGACGGCGATGATTTTTTCATCCATGCCGCCGTCATCTTCCATGTACATCACGCCAATGGGGCGCGCGGGCAAAACAGCTCCCGGCATGACAGGAACGTGCGTGATGACCAAAACGTCAACGGGGTCGCCATCCCCGCCCAGTGTTTGCGGAATAAACCCATAGTTGCCTGGATAAAACATGGGGGTATGTGTGAAACGATCAACGAATAAGACACCCGTGTCTTTATCAAGTTCGTATTTTACGGGTGTTCCTGCCATTGAGTTTTCAATAACAACATAGATTTCGTCAGGGGGATTTTTCCCGGCTGGCAGGTCCTTATACATGCGCTATCTCCTTATGATATATGAAGCTTCAGCTTTTTATACATGAAAAGCGGCTCTTTGCAAAGAGGCGGAGTTCATATACAATAGTATCCGAAAGTATATATTTTCCCCTTTTCATTTTGTCATGACAACTTCTGCCCCCCCTTCTTCTTCCCTGTTGATGGAGACAGATCGCGTGCCACCCAAAGCACCCATTCTGATCGTGGATGATAGCCCTATTTCTAGGCACGCTTTGAAATTAATAGTAAAGAAAATCCAGAATGTTGAGGTGATCGAGGCGG
>CAZQLB010000164.1:0-2337 GCA_964593915.1 uncultured Pseudobdellovibrionaceae bacterium | reverse complement strand
AAGCCGCTGAAAAACGATGTGGCGGCACATACAGCCGTGATTAAATCATCCCTTTATGGCGCGGCCGAATCCGCCGGCGTCCCCCGTACCGTGACCGGCGAAGTCATCAAGGCACTGGGACATCAGATTGACTTTCAACGCGATCTGCATCCTGGTGACCGGCTGGAAATCATGTATGACCGGATGATCACGGCCGAGGGGCATGTTGCAAAACCAGGTCATTTGATTTTTGCCCGCCTTTATGCCGATGGCCGCACCTTGAATATTTATCGGTACAAGGATTCCAGCGGCCGCGAGGATTATTTTGATGAAAAAGGGCATTCGATCCGCAAGGCTCTTTTGCGCACGCCGCTTGATGGCGCCCGGGTCACATCCGGATTTGGAATGCGGCGACACCCTTTGCTTGGTTACTCCAAAATGCATAAAGGTGTTGATTTCGGGGCCAGTATTGGCACGCCCATCTATGCCGCCGGCGACGCCGTTGTTGAACAAGCAAGTCAGTATGGCGCATACGGGAATTACATTCGCCTGCGCCATACAAAAACAATGCAGACAGCGTATGCGCACCTCTCCCGCTTTGCATCTGGCATGCGCCCCGGTGCAAAGGTGCGACAAGGTCAAATCATCGGATACGTGGGCACAACCGGACGGTCCACGGGCCCGCACCTTCATTATGAAGTTATCTTGAACGGCGCCCAGACAAACCCGCAATCCGTCAAAATGCCAACCATGGTTATTCTGGATGGTAAGGATTTGAAAAAATTCAAAGAAACGATGGATCGTTTAAACCGTGGGTTTAAAGATAAAATGAATGGTGTTCGGTTCGCATCCGGAACCCCGGCAAATCCAAAAGATTTATTGGTTCAGTAAACCTGGGGCGTATATTGTCACATATTATGTGTCATGACGAAGAAATAAGCACCGGATAGCCACCATACCCCCACAAATCAAGAGAATCCCCGCCATCCCAAACCAGAACCAGGCATAGAATAAATGGTCATTGGGCAGGACAGGCCGATCTCCTACAGGGATCACATTTGTTTTTATCCTATGTCCTTCAACGGCCGAGAGAACATCCCCCTCCCGCACCAAAACAGGGGCACGTGCATGACCCGCACGCCGCGCCCATTCCGTGTCATCAAAAGCGCGTGCGCGGGAACGATCCGTATTGTGTTCCCGGAGGATTCCAGATGGATTTTGCGCCCGCATCAAAACATTAAATTTAATCTTTTCAACAGGTAAGGATGTTATTTGTATACCATTTTGAATAAACCCAAATAACACATAGATCGCATAGACTTTTTCATTTTCCTTGACTGAAAAAGGGATATAGACATGAGATCCAACCATGCCGTTATGCTGGCGTGGGGACACATAAAAAACAGGCCCCTTTGGATCTATCTCCCCCACAACCTCCCTTCGTAGAAATTTATTCTTATCAAATGGATAAGAAATGTCATTCAAAGAAAGTTTTTGCGGATGAGGAGCTGTATACGATTGATCTATTGCAGCCAACAGATCCTTTTTCCACGCCAGACGATCCAATTGCCAGAACCCCAAAAACAGCCCAGCGCCAATCGCCCCCACCCACAAAAGAATAAAAATGAGATTCTTTATCCATCTCATTGATTTTATGTCCATGTTTCCGGTCTTGTCTGATATTGGATCAAGAGCACAAGGGCCTTAAGCGGTTTTAGACATAATATCGTTAGTCCCAAGGCTAAAATACCCCACACCATCACATGTACCCACAGGGGCGGCGAGACCAGCATATCCAAAACAACCGCCGCCGGCACCAGTAAAAAGCCCAGCACAAAAATCAGGAAAACCGCCGGACCATCCGCCGAGTCATTCCCCGCCAAATCAAGACCACAGACATCACACCGATCCTTCAGCCGCAAGTCAAAACGCGATAGATATAATCTGCCCTGGTGACATTTGGGGCAGGTGCATGAAAAAGCGTGCGCGATCAGCGTTCCAATGGAGTCCATTATTCATTCCAGTAAAAAAGGTCATCCTTACAAGAATGACCTTAAACCCCTTTACACGTGTCCGCAACCGGTTGTCTTTTACCCTAGCCGCTCACAGCAGACGGATCATTATTTTGGATAAACCGATGGGGAAACAGGCCCACCCTGTTCACGCATCCGCGTTGTACGAGAAACCCCATTATTTTCCTGTACACACATAACGGCACCCGGATCCCCTGCACAGCAGGCCATATTGTCATATGCCCCTTGCGTCCGCGCGTTTGGATTCATTGGTTTTTGTGCATGGAGACCTGCAAAGACGCCTTTTATTGCTTTTATCATATGGAACACCCCTTGTACTGTACCT
>CAZQLB010000163.1:0-2368 GCA_964593915.1 uncultured Pseudobdellovibrionaceae bacterium | reverse complement strand
GATTGAGGGGATGAAAGCGCGCGGCGCGAAATTATCATCGATTGCCATTTTGGTACGGGCCGGATTTCAAATGCGCGAATTCGAAGATCGATTTTTGCAGATTGGATTACCTTACCGTGTTTTTGGCGGTCCCCGATTTTATGAACGCGCGGAAATCCGTGATGCACTGGCTTATTTCCGCATGGTGGTCCAGCCTCAGGATGACCTGGCGCTCGAAAGGATTATCAATGTTCCTAAACGGGGGATTGGCGATGCGGCGCTTAAAGACTTGCGTGCGCATGCTAAGGCAAAGGGGACCAGCCTGTTTTCCGCAATGGAAGATTTAATTGCGGGCATGACCCTTAAAGGAAAACAACGCGAGACATATACACGATTTGTGAATGATATGAAGCGGTGGCGGGGGCTTTTATCAGGTGATGGGGACGCAGAGATTGCGGCGCAGATCCTGGATGAATCGGGCTATATGGCGATGTGGCAGGCGGATAAATCACCGGATGCGCCGACGCGGCTTGACAACCTTAAGGAACTTGTGGGGACGATGCAGGATTATCCGTCTATGGCGGCGTTTTTGGAACATGTCGCGCTGGTGATGGATAATGCCCAAAATGCCCAGGAAGAATCCGTATCTATTATGACCTTGCATGCGGCCAAGGGATTGGAATATGACACGGTCTTTTTACCCGGGTTTGAGGAAGGTATTTTTCCATCCGGACGATCTATGGATGAAAATGGTGTTGCCGGGCTCGAAGAAGAACGACGCCTGGCCTATGTTGGACTTACACGTGCGCGGGCCCGTGTTTTTATTTCATGTGCGGGATCGCGGCGCCAGTATGGGAACTGGGTTCAAAATATGCCATCCCGTTTTATTGCCGAGATTCCAGATGACCATAAGGACGTGGAAGGTCAGCAGGGGACAGCCTTTCGTCCGGTTGATGCCGCTGCTGCACCGTCGTCTTTTTCTCCTTTTGGGTCATCCAGATCATCCCGTGTGATTGATGTCGATGATGATGGTCCGCGTGTTGATATGGATCATCCGCCTGCATGGTCATCGGGGTCGTCTCGTTCCTTTGGGGGATATGATCGGTCAGATTATAGCCGTGGCGGCAGTACCAGGCAGGGCCGCGATGAAGATGTGCGGTATCAGAAACCGGCATCGGCTTTGGTCCCGCCGCCATCAGATGGGCTTGTGGTGTCGTGCCGTGTACGGCATGCAGAATTTGGCGAGGGAATGATTATTCACCGCGCTGGCAATAAATTGGATATCCGATTTAAAGACGGCAAGATGCGCCGCATTCTGGTCGGTTTTGTGGAAAAAGTGTAGGGGGGTTGGGCAGATGATCCATACCTGGTTTATTTGTTTTTAGGGGGATGTATGGAACCTGTTATCAGTACAGTGTTTTTTCTTTATTTCCTTCTTTCCTTCTTTCCTTTTTTCTCTTTTTTGTTTGTTTTTGGTCCTTTAATAAAAAACGGCGCGCCGCCTTGGTCTTGTGGTTCTTTCTCGGTCTGCAGATCGATATAGGATATATATCCTATATCCCGCACAAGAGTCAAGAAATAATTCCTATTTTTATAAGGGGTATAAAAGGGCGTATAAAAGGGTGCATAAAGGGGCGTATACGGCTGTGATCGTTGACGCTGCCTTTGGTGGAACAAGATAACGGTGCTGCACCTTTTGCGGGACAAAATAACGGCGCTGGCCCCGCCCTTGGGCAATAAGCCATCAAATACGATCTTTTTTAAATCGTACCCAATAATCCCCGCCGCACAGCGGGGATTTGTTTTGTCCTCGCTCACCCATTTATTTTACTTATTAAAATCTATAACCAGTTATTTTTCAAACGGGTATAAAATTTGACTTCTTGAGCTGTTGAGAAATTCTTGATCGCACAGAAAGAATATAATATGTCATTTTCTGCCTAAAAATAGGCGTACGGTTCTTTGTCCCTTTATTCTTTTTCATAAAACTTAGTTTTTTCATAAGTTTAACATAGGAAAATATTAACTTATTGATTATAAATAATATTTTTTATCTTATGGGTGAATTTTTCTTGATCTATGGAAAAGACTATGCTAAAGAAGTATGCATCCAGAGGAGATAAGCGAGTACATAATATATTCTTGAAGCGTAGCGCGTATATCAATTCTGGCGGAGTCACGATAATGAATGGGGGAAAACATGATTGTGAGTCTTATGGTAACGTTGATGATTGGGGGGGGCGTTTTCTTTGGGGGGATCTATTATTCCACGTGTCGTCGGAATGAAATGATCGAACGCTTGCCGCTCATGAAACAAATGTTGACGTAAATCGATCCCTTTTTGTGGGGAGAAAACCGCCCGTGATTGGTTGCCGTGTGGGGGCCGTAC
>CAZQLB010000162.1:0-2392 GCA_964593915.1 uncultured Pseudobdellovibrionaceae bacterium | reverse complement strand
GTAGTAAGCAAAAAGACTTTGAAGACCAATTTGAAAAGCATCCGGAAATGTCGATGGTTCTGGAACAATCATGTTTTCGCTTGTGGGGTCGCATGTAACTTTTGTCAAAGCAATACATGAATTGAAAAAACCCGGAACACCAAACACCCGATCCAGCAACATAAAGGCAATATCGTTTTCTGGTAATGGTGTCGTAAAAATACCGATAAGGGGCATACCTGCATTTGATGTTTGTGCGTATGCAACGCCCAAGATAAAAAATCCAAACATACACATAAATTGGATAATCAAGAGAAGAAATCCACCCGTCAAAATGCCATACATAATGATTTGATCGATATGCTTTAATGAAATCTTTATGTGACGGGCCGCTTCGGTCATCACTTGCCGGACGCTATAGGTGCCTGCATTGGATGGTGTTAAATAAGGGTGATAAGGAGGGATAAGCCCAATCCAGGCATAAAGATACGCCATTAATTGAGCAACAAACGCAAAACGAAAACGAATTTCATATAAACGCGGTAAGATCCGGGGTAGCATGATATATGCTAATGTTTGACGCATGGTTGGTTTTTCTATATGTGGGAAGTGAAGAGGCATGTTTACTTACTCAGCTCCTTCACAATTTGGTTCCGTGTGGATTGGATATATTGTTCCATTGCTTTGTCCACTTTTTCCGGATCAATATAACTTCCACCCACTTGATCAACGGAAAGATCGTATACAAGAGGTCGGATTTGTTTGACCAACACTTTCATTTTTTCAAGGTTTTCTTTTGCAAGCTCGCGCGCTTCATCCGACATGCCCGATTTTCCAGGTTTCATGATCTCCCTATATAACAGAACAGGATCATTCGCTTGCTTTACCGTTTCTTTCTGTTTGAGCATGGCGTTCAGCTGATCCTCTTCTGGACCGGGAGGTGTATTGTTCAACTTTTCCTTAATTTTTTTAATTTCTTTTGCGGTTGTTGTATAGTTAGTCGTCATATCCAAAATGCCTGTGTCTTCATTTCCTTTAATGCTTTCGACAACACGGGTCTGGCGATCTTTACCAATAGCATTTTGGATTGATTGTTTAATCTGATTGTTTGAATTTTGATCGGCCAGTTTTGTCATGGCTTCGGCTGTTTCATATCCACGGTCGTCGATTTGATCGATCAACTCTCGTGCGGGGTTGCCAACAGCAATAAAAGCATTCGATGTAAATGTCTTTGATGGGGCATCTCGCGAATGGGCCTGGGAGGCAAAACTTTTTGCGCCAGCGCCAAACCAACGCATAAAGCCATTGGGGATTTTATCAATAATCTGAAAACTGCTGTTGGCTAAAATATAAATGAACATGATGTACATAATCGTAAAGAAAAAGACTTCCATGACATCTTGTAAGCCGCCAATGCCTTTTCCTTCTGCGATTTTTTGAACCAAACTATCGCGCCCTACATTGGTCAGAAATAAAGAGAAGACATCATTAAAGAAATATACAGTTGCGGTAAATGTTCCCATTGCGATGACCAGGGCGAATACAGTCATAATGGGGCGTAATAAGATTTCCAAAAGAAGTAAATATCCCCCTCTAGACATACCACTTGGGAATCCTCCCCCTTTTAAACTAAGGTGCGCCATTGCCCAAAGAGGGGCTCCAATCAATGCTTCGAATACGGCCTTGACCCATGAAAGCATCGCAAAAAAGAAATAGATAAAAGGTAACATGGGTAGAACGTAAAATAACATGAAACCTGCCATAAACATAATGCTAGCCACTTTCAAGAAGAACGATGAAACTTTCTTTAATCCTGCGCTGACATCGGCATTCCCGACAGAGATAATCCCACCCGCAACGGCAATACCAGAACCATTTAAAAGGTTAGCCCCGGTTGCTTCCAGTAATGTCCGCCCAAACGTAACAAGTTGTGTAAGCGGGTGGACATCGTTATTTTTGTTAAATTGGAATATGAATTGGGTTCCGATCAGTGCGTTGACAGCCCCCATAAAAATATTATCTGTTTTACAGCTAACATCATTTATATCGAATCCAGGTAAATTGCTTACACCTGGTGTTCCGGCAGGATCAGGAATAAACGCATGGGGGCATTCATCCCGTTCGATGACACTTCTGACTTTTTTCAAAACCTCTGCTGCTTTTTGATCTTGTGTATTTAATTCTGAAATGGGGGACCCCAATGTACTGATCAATTCCAAACTGTTTGTCATGTTGGGGGTTAACGCGGCTTCTGCCGCATTTAAATTGCGCAAAGAAAGAGGCATGCGGGATCCATAAGGAATATTTCGGACGGTAACAACATAGTTTCCATTTATGGCGGCAACTTTTTGGTACCATGCGCCCGCGCCGGCCCAACCACCCCACCCCGTCCCACCCCACCATCAACCCCTCC
>CAZQLB010000161.1:0-2422 GCA_964593915.1 uncultured Pseudobdellovibrionaceae bacterium | reverse complement strand
AGAAGGCCATCATCGCGGTGACGAAATCCGCATAGGCCACTTTCCACGCGCCGCCATGATGGCCGCCACCCTTTTTTATTTTTTTGATGACGTATATCGGGCGTTTTGAATCGTCTTTATTCTCGGCCATGGCCATTAGCCTCCACTCGATCCAGGGGCTGGCATGTTGTTAATAGCTTCTTCCAATTCCTGGAATGTGGGCTGTACGTCATGGGGAAGGAATTTTCGTGCAAATTCAATCGCTACTTGCGGGGCTGCGCCGTTTAAAAAGGCAATGAGCGCGACCTTGATACATTTATAATAGAGGATCACAGTTTCAGCCTTGCCGTTGATGGCGTTGGCAAGTGGCGCCACCATACCATAGGAAAGCCATACCCCAAGGAATGTTCCCACAAGTGCGGATCCAATCATTTTACCAAGAACAGCAGGGGGTTCGTTAATCGAACCCATGGTTTTAATAACCCCCAAAACGGCAGCCACAATCCCCAGCGCGGGAATCCCATCCGCCATGTTTTGAACAGCGTGTCCGGGGTGCATTTCATCGGTTGTCAGTGTTTCAATTTCTTCGTCCAATAAGGCCTCGATAATACGGGCGTCTTCGTTCCCAAGGGAAATAATCCGAAGGTAGTCGCACAGAAAGACCGTCGCGTGGTGGTCGGCGTAGAATTCAGGAAATTGTTTAAAAATATCACTATCGTGCGGATTTTCGATATGCTGTTCAATAGACAGCCACCCTTTTGATTTCACCATTTTGAAAATGGTGTACATCATGGACAAAAGTTCGATGTATGATTTTTTGCTGTGGGCCGATGGTTTAACCAGGGCCTTAAGCCCCTTGGCCGCGCCCTTGATCGCATGCATCGAATTTCCAATTAAAAAGGCCGCAAACGCGCATCCCATAATAATGGTAAATTCAGGAAGGAACGCCTTTAAAATCACGCCCGTGATAATCGCAAGGCCGTGTTCGATCCCGGCTGCCATTAAAAAGCCGCCCCAGGTGGCCACAAAAATAAGTGCAATACCAACAAGTTTCATAGGAAAGAATCAGTAAAATAGGAGTGAATATAAGACAACACCCCCATTCTGACCGAACAGAGTTTAAGAAGATTTAATTATATATGTAAATATAAAAACGTATTGCTTTAGGCCGTCAGTTTTTTGGCGATATCGATACTGGCGTAACTCAGGATTCCATCTGCGCCTGCGCGTTTAAAGGCCAAAAGACTTTCCATCATCACGCGGTCATAATCCAGCCAGCCATTTTGGGCGGCGGCCTTCATCATGGCGTATTCCCCGCTGACTTGATATGCGAATGTGGGGACGCCAAAGGCGTTTTTAACATCCCGTACAATATCCAAATAGGGCATACCGGGTTTTACCATGACCATATCGGCCCCTTCTTGGATGTCCATTTCGACTTCGCGCAAAGCCTCCATCCGGTTGGCGGGGTCCATTTGGTATGTTTTTTTATCCCCCTTTAATGCACCTTTCGACCCCACAGCATCCCGGAAGGGGCCGTAAAAGCCAGAGGCATATTTCGCGGCATAGGACAGGATTAAAATATCCTCCATCGATGCAGAATCCAGCGCGCGGCGAATGGCGCCGATACGGCCATCCATCATATCGGACGGGGCCTGGATATCAAATCCGGCGCGGGCCTGAACAATGGCCTGCTGACACAAAATATCAACAGTTTCGTCATTCAAGATTTTGCCGTTTTCAAGAAGGCCGTCATGTCCATGATCCGTATAGGGGTCAAGGGCCACATCGGCAATTAAGCCAATCTCTGGCACCGCGTCTTTTATCGCGCGGGCGGCCGTGCAAACCAGGTTATTGGGGTTCAGGGCTTCGGTGCCGCGGGCATCTTTTTTTGCAGGGTTGGTGGATGGGAACACGGCTACTGCTTTAATCCCCATTTTGGCCGCTTCCTTTATTTCCGCGACGAGCAAATCAACAGTTAATCGTTCAACACCTGGCATCGATCCAATCGCCTGACGTTCATTGGTCCCGTCAATCACAAACACGGGCCAGATCAGATCATTAACGGTCAATGCATTTTCTCGTACCAAATCCCGTATCCATGGAAATTGACGATTGCGGCGCAAACGTGTCGCCGGAAATCCGTTTTGAGTAGCTGTTGGGGTATAAGTTTGAGAAGAAGATAAACGAGCCGTGTTTTGCATATTCATTTCTGTCATCCTATTGCGATAAGGGGTGGCACCCGCACTATGGCATATCCAAGAGAAAATCACAACTTTTGCGCGCAGGGCGGATACAGGCTTGACCAAGTCTTAAGGCCAGAGTATTTTCGTAAGAGTATTATTCAAGGAGTCTATAATCGTGACCACAAAATATTTTGATATTATTCAGTTGATTGAACGTTTGCACCGCTATTTCTTGGATGTGGTCAAGGTTGAATTGG
>CAZQLB010000160.1:0-2463 GCA_964593915.1 uncultured Pseudobdellovibrionaceae bacterium | reverse complement strand
CTCATACGCCGACTGGTGTTTTGCCGCAATAATATGGGGATGCGCCGGGATATGATCCTTGCCGATTACATGATAACGCAGACCAAGAATTGTACGTTCCAAAAAAGAAACATAGGCAAAATAAAGGCGGATAAACGGCCAGTACAAACGATCTGGCAGTAA
Source organism: uncultured Pseudobdellovibrionaceae bacterium (assembly GCA_964593915.1). Lineage (GTDB taxonomy): Bacteria > Pseudomonadota > Alphaproteobacteria > Micavibrionales > Micavibrionaceae > CAZLPZ01. The sequence continues at coordinate 2,301 of CAZQLB010000160.1, read as the reverse complement.
AAGAGAAGGGATAATGACAACCCCGATGATCAGTGTTGTTGTATAATAAACGATGTTAAAAAGGATTGACCGCATGCCTGTCATAAACCCGTTTCTTGTATTTTATTGATTGCGGAAACAATTTCTTTACCCGCAACGATAATGGTTTTGTGATATTCCGAAAATAAAAGCATAATGCCTGTTTTAGATAAGGGGTCGAAGCCGGATGGGGACACCGGATGCGGAATAATGGTCATACCGGGGAGCGCTTTTTTAATTTCAATCAGCGCACGCGGCATATGGTACCGCGCGGTGACAAGACGCAGGGATGTGAGTTTATGTTGACGGGCCCATGCGGCGGTTTCATCTGCATTTCCGGCTGTATCCAGGGCCTTGAACCCCAGTGTAATGCAGCACGGCAAATCCGTATCCGGAATATGGGCCATCGTGATTAAATCTTTTAAATCCGCGGTTTTATGAACGCCGCTGATCAAAAGTTCGCGGGCCCCGCCGGATTTTAAAAGCTCAAGTCCTGTGCGGACCCGGTCTGCCCCGCCTGTTAAGACAACAATGCCATCTGTTTTAACATCAGGAGCTATGGGGGTCATTACCAAAACGGTGACAATAAAGCTAACGAGGCCCAGAGCCCATAATATTCCCATCCCGACACATCCCAAAACAGGGGTCAGGAACATATAACGCCAAAACTGCCGAAAAATAGAATGCATTGTCAAATCAGGTCATACGGCTAAGAGATTGGTAAACGGTCAGGCGTGCTGTAAATAAGGTCATCAAGCAAGCCAAAATAGGAATCGCGATAAAAATACCAAATGCATAAACAGGAAGGACAAAGGATGGAGTAATCATCCCCGCCGAACTGCTGGATAAATGATCAATGAGTAAAAAGGTCAAAAGCGCCATGATAAAACCGGCGGCAGCAGCCTTGAACGCAATGGTTAGGGCATGGCGCTGGAACTGGCGGATAATATACGCGTCAAAGGCCCCGATTAAATGCAGAATTTCAAGCTGTTCGTGATAGGCGGCAATACGCGCACGCACAGCGCCAGAAACGGCAAAGATTGTTGTAATTAATGTTACAAATCCGATTAAATAGGCGGTGAAAGACAGCGTTCCTGTCATCCGTAAAACATCATGAAGCCACCCCTGGTATCCATCAATGCGGATGGTCGCAGGTAGTCCGGATAAAAGACCAGATACTTTTTCGGATATATCACGAACATCATGGTCATATCCAAACGTAATGAGAATAGGGAGAGGAACCTGGTTTAAAATCAAATCGTTTTCTCCCAGCCAGGGTTCAACCAGTTTTGCGACTTCTTTTTGTGTTGTTAATTTAACATCGTGGATATAGGACGCGGATTTCAGGCGTGTTTCTGCCTCTTTCGCAATGATCTGCAGGTTCTCGCGCGTAATATCCGTTCCGCTGGGGTCATACGGGGAAATTTCGGCGCTCATTTGTCCGGACAAAGAGGTGGTCCACCGGTCCGCCATATGGGACAGGGTTAACCCCGCACCAGAGGCAAGCACAGCCAAATACGTCATCAGGCCAATCAGCATATAAAGAAAACGATTGCCGCCATCTCGTTCGAACGGGAAATCGTATGTGGACCGTTCATGTTCGACGCCCAGAACCTTAAGTTTGCGTTTAGGAAGCGTAATTTTCATTTCTTTGCCTTTTTGGACGATGGGCTGGGCGTAGCGGTTATTTCTTGATGGTTTTGGATTCTTAAATGGCCTCGATCCAGGATCATTTGATCGTGCGGGAATTTATCGATCAGCATGTGATTGTGGGTTGCAATCACAATCGTTGTGCCCATTCTATTTAACTGCTCAAATAAATTCATTAACTTGAAGCCGATTTCATCATCCAGGTTTCCGGTGGGTTCATCGGCCAGCAAAATGCTGGGTCTCCCAATGACAGCACGCGCGATCGCGATGCGTTGCTGTTGCCCGCCGGATAGCGTGCTGGGCAGGGCATATTTGTAGTCCCCAAGGCCAATCCAATCCAGGATTTCCTCGACGTTATTTTGAATTTCTTTTTCTGGACGACCAGTAATCCGCAGGGGCAGCGCGACGTTATCGAATGCAGACATGTGGTGCAAAAGCCGGAAATCTTGAAACACCACACCAATTTTTTGACGGAGTGGGACAAGCTCTAGTCGATCTAATTTTCCAATATCTTCCCCCAGTGTATTGATCATGCCGCGGGTAGGGCGAATGCCCAGATACATCAATTTCATCAGCGATGTTTTTCCCGCGCCGCTGGGGCCATACAGAAAGATCGGCCGATGAGAATTCAGT
>CAZQLB010000159.1:0-2482 GCA_964593915.1 uncultured Pseudobdellovibrionaceae bacterium | reverse complement strand
ACGGACCCTTATGATTTGCTCGCGCTGTTTCGGTCGGGGAGCCAGATCGCCCCCGGCGTGATGAGCAAGACGTCTTCTCGTGCGGATGTTCTTTACATCTACCGTCGTCCGATATTGGATATGTGGTGTGAATCGAACGAGGATTTAAACCAGCTGGTTCGCCAGATTATGATCGGTGAAATGGGAGAATATCTTGAATTCCGAGAGGAAGAAGTGGATGAAATGATCCACCGTCATTATCAGGGGATGTTGTAATATTTCCAAAATATACCTGTGGCATTTATGCACTTGATGCCCCCTAATGGATGGATTAGACTGATACCCGGAATGAATACTTGTTTTTTAGCCGTTTAGGAGATTTATGATGAAGAACATTTTTCTTGCTGTTGTTGCAATTACTGCTGTCGCGCTTTCGGCTTGTACCGAAACATTTGATGGTGCAGGTAATAAACAAATGATTGGGGCCGGTACGGGTGCAGTTTTGGGTGGTGTTATTGGATCCAAAATGGGAAAAGGCACGGGCCAATTGGTTGGTGTCGGGGCGGGGACCTTGCTGGGTCTGATGGTTGGAAACGAGATTGGGAAATCGCTCGATAAGGCGGATATGGCTTATGCTCAGCAGGCTGAATCAAAGGCCTATGGTGCGCCGATCGGACAAACCATTTCATGGAATAATCCGGAAAGCGGAAATTATGGAACCATTACACCGGTTCGTGATGGCCGCAATACAGATGGTCGTTACTGTCGTGAATATAAACAGGCTGTTTATATTGATGGACAAGCACAAAGTGTAACGGGCCGTGCATGCCAAAACCGCGACGGTACGTGGGCATCTGTTCCTTAATGAATGATCTGATAGAAATGAAAAGGGGCCGTGTTTTGGCCCCTTTTTTATTCCTTGTTCAGTGCGTTTTTATTCTTCGTCCAGTGCAAGCCCTGTATCGACTTTCATTAAATCGTACATTGTTGATTCCTGTGTGAGGGGGCTCATCCACGCGGATGATTCGTCGAATTGTTCCTGCGTGTGACCATGTTCTGGCGATAAACCAGCTTGGGCTTGCCTTTCAATGGATTGACGATATGCAATGTGTTTGATTGTATCTTGAATGGAAAGAGCAACCGTTGTTAAATTTGCCTGCCGCGCACATATATCCATAAGGCTATTAAGAGATACTTTTATTCCTTGTTTTTTACGTTTACACACCTCGTTTGAGAGGGCGCGCAGCGCATCCATGCTGACTTCTGCACGGGTTCCTTCAAACTCGAGTTTTGCGGCCTGTCCTGCTGGGCGACCAACATTTAATGCAATATCAAATCCCTTGGCCGCTTGTTGCAGGGCAGATGCGCACCATCCCATAAAATTACCATCCAAAAGAGAAATGTTTTGAATATCTGCTGCATGGAATAGAGGTTCACTGGACTTTTCCGTCACACTTTGTAGTAAAAGATTTTCAAACGCGCGTTCGATCATGGTTAAATGGGTTGCGTGGTTTCGTTCAATATCCAGATAAGAATTATAAAAAAACGGCCGATTACTCAAATCTTCTGGCTTTATGTTTGTGCACATAATAACCTGATGGGCAATGGATCGTACATATGGATCTTCGGATGTCGTGAGAGCGGCCCCGATAATGACGTCCGGATTAATCCCGCGCCATAACATATCCTGGGCCGGATGGCAAAACCGCCACCATTGCTGAATCTGGTTGTCTGTACACATATCGCTAATTTCTTCCGTAATCAATTTGGCCATTTCAATACGAGGTGTTTCGGCGTCAATATCCTGGACTGTATTTTTTACTGCAAATTGAACGGCATCCGCGACAAGCACAAAGGGGTTTGCCTCTGGTTTTAAAAAGGGGTTCCTTAAAACAGATTCACGTGCGCGGTGGCGTGCCAGTTTTTGAACAATATCCTCATATCCCTCTGTGTACATCATCAGGGTTGCAAAGATATCGCCGCACATATTAGATCGCGATTCTGTAATTAGATTATGACGTTGCGCCAAAAGGCGTCCTTTTGGTCCGACATCGTGTTTATGGCGCATGGCCATATCTGTTGTTTCAATAGCGTTCCATGTTAAACGATATAAATCCAGAAGACAGTCGTCAAAAGTTTTATAACTATCAACGTTCAGGGTAATAAGTCCCAAAAGAGCAAATTCGTGTTCCAGGGCCATCCACGGACTGATCATTGTTATAGCCAGCCCCTGAAATCCTGATGGTTCAGCCGGGGGATAGGTACGTTTTAGGATACGCTGAACCAATTCGCCCGCAGGGTGTTCATTGATAAGATCAGACATCATTTGAAGTGTCTGCGTTAACTGCCCCTGCCGATGAGGAACGTACAAAAGAGTAAGACGTGGGTTGACCGCGTTTATTTCTTCGGCCAAGGCATCCGCTTTTGCTTTTAAGGCATCGAGGTTGAGGGCATGAGACACAGAAAAAACCCTTGTCAGGAAAGAAATGAATACCGCTTTTTA
>CAZQLB010000158.1:0-2508 GCA_964593915.1 uncultured Pseudobdellovibrionaceae bacterium | reverse complement strand
ATACCCAGCTGTGCTGCCCGGGATTTAACCAACATTTCTGCAACCGTGATTGATTCTTTCATCACGTCTTTCAGGTTACCGGTCATTGATACCTTGCCATCTTTGCCAGGGATTGTGACCGCCTCGATCGACAGCAGATCCCCGCCAAACTCAGTATAGGCCAACCCGTTTACAACCCCGCGGCGATCATGTGTATCCACCTCGCCAAAATGGTATTTGCGAATCCCTGCAAATTTACCAAGGTTCGCCGGCGTAATGCGCAACGTCTTGCGTTTGTTCATCACGATATCTTTGATCGCCTTGCGGCACAGGCGTGCCACTTCGCGTTCCAGGCTGCGGACACCGGCTTCACGCGTGTAATACCGGATCAAATCGCGCATAGCCTCGTCTGATACCGCAAATTCGTTTTTCTTTAACCCCGCTTGTTTCATTTGTTTTGGAAGCAAATGACGTTCAGCGATTTCCAGTTTTTCATCCTCTGTATATCCAGATAGACGAATGATTTCCATCCGGTCCAAAAGAGGCTGAGGCATATTCAGCGAATTCGCCGTACAAATAAACATGACGTCCGACAGATCGTAGTCGAGTTCCATATAGTGATCGGCAAAGGTGTGGTTTTGTTCAGGATCCAGCACCTCGAGCAAAGCAGAAGATGGATCCCCGCGCCAGTCTTGACCCAATTTATCAATTTCATCCAGCAGGAATAATGGGTTACTGGATTTCGCCTTTTTCATGTTCTGAATAATCTTGCCCGGCAAGGCCCCAATATAGGTCCGGCGATGCCCGCGAATTTCGCTTTCATCCCGTACGCCGCCCAGAGCCATACGTACAAAATTCCGGTTCGTTGCCTTGGCCACCGATTGACCCAGGGATGTTTTGCCCACACCAGGGGGACCAACCAAACATAAAATCGGCCCCTTTACCTGCCCTGCGCGTTGCTGTACAGCCAGGTATTCCATGATCCGTTCCTTGACCTTTTCAAGGCCATAATGATCCTGATCCAAAATCTTTTGCGCTGCTTTTAAATCCTTCTTGAGCTTTGTCCGTTTTTGCCAAGGAATATTCAATACCCAGTCCAAATAATTTCGGACCACGGTTGCCTCGGCGGACATGGGCGACATCATCCGCAGTTTACGCACCTCTGCCTTGGCCCGGTCACGCGCTTCTTTGGACAGTTTTACTTCTTCGATTTTTTTCTCAAGTTCCGAAAACTCATCCCCGCCTTCACCCTCGTGAAGTTCTTTCTGGATCGCCTTCATCTGTTCATTCAGGTAATATTCCCGTTGGGATTTTTCCATTTGTTTTTTAACGCGGGTACGAATGCGTTTTTCGACCTGAAGGATTCCAATTTCACCCTCCATATACCCATATATTTTTTCAATACGATCCGCGAGCGGCAAAGTCTCAAGCAAAGCCTGCTTTTCTTCAATTTTTAATGTCAGGTGTGCGGCAATCGTATCTGCAAGGCGTGCAGGATCATCAATCTGCCCGACCGAAACAATCACTTCAGGCGGGATTTTTTTATTCAATTTGACATACTGTTCAAATTGACTATTCAATGCGCGGATTAAGCTGTCCGGGTCTTCGGTTGACGCAGAAGGTTCCGAAAGCAAAAGCGCGTCGGCCTCAAAATACGGGTCTGTCTGACGAAACAGATCAACTTGCGCCCGGCGCCCTCCCTCCACCAATACCTTGACCGTTCCATCCGGCAATTTGAGCATTTGCAAAATGGTTCCCACCGTTCCAACGGTGTAGAGATTATCGGATGAGGGTTCTTCATCCGTTGCAGATTTTTGAGTCAGGAGCAAAACCTGCTTTGAATCCATCACCGCACGTTCCAATGCCGCCACCGATTTTGCACGCCCGACAAAAAGCGGGACAATCATATGCGGAAAAACAACGATATCCCGAAGCGGCAAGACCGGTAATGTTAATGGTGTGGATGATGCAGATAAGCCTGATGTCATGATATCCAAAACTTTGCAATAAAAAGGAAATTTCTTTAAAACCCACTACTAAAATGGACCCTGCCCCAATATAGTCAAGGTCCATTTCTAGAAAAATAATAGCAGATAAGTCTTAAAATTGATCCAAAAATTATTCAATGCGATAAGATTAGATCATTATTTTTTGTCACCTGATTGGGGGGCAACCTGGTTTCTATCCTCAACGACATGATCGATCAAGCCAAAGGCTTTTGCTTCATCCGCGGACATAAAATTATCCCGTTCCATTGCTTCTTCAATGGTTTTCAGCTTCTGGCCCGTTTGTTTTACATAAATCTCATTCAGGCGGGCGCGTAATTTCAGGATTTCGCGCGCCTGGATTTCAATATCTGTGGCCTGGCCGCGTGCGCCACCAGAAGGTTGGTGAATCATGACGCGCGCGTTGGGCAAGCAATACCGTTTCCCTTTTGTCCCGGCTGTTAGCAGCAAGGATCCCATGGAACACGCCTGACCAATACACACGGTGGCCACATCAGGTTTGATGTAGTTCATGGTGTCAAAC
>CAZQLB010000157.1:0-2513 GCA_964593915.1 uncultured Pseudobdellovibrionaceae bacterium | reverse complement strand
CAGGTTCGGAAATACGTCTATCATGGCTTGTATCATTAAATGAAGATCTGTGTATCCAGCACTCATCGCTTCACGTGATAAGTAGCTTAATGAATTTATAATGGACTCTGCTCCCGCATCAGAATGCGGAAACCGTCCCGTAGTTGATTTATGCGGCATGTCTAATCCTTTCGTCTTGCATACCCAGATTAAGTACAGGGTGTTCAATTCCTGTTGTTTTACGGACGTGTTCCAAAACCTCTTTAGACGCGCGTAAATATCCTGCGACAATTTTGTGCCCTTCGCTGCTTTTCTGCAGATCACCCATCCAATCAACGTTCCATCCATTCCGAATAAACACATTGCGCCAGTAAACGGGATACATCACACCAACAATCGCCTTGATATCAAATGCCATGCAAAACTCTAGATAGGCGACAACTAGTTCTTGCGTGATCTTGCGACGTTCATCCGGCGGCAACGTCTGATCAACACAAAAACGACTTCCTTCCCACACAGCTGGATCGCACGGAATAGAACGGTTTGTCACAAGACCCCCAAAAATCTCTTGAAGCATATAGGGCCGATCTGTTGGATAAAGACGTGAACTTCCCACAGCCTTCCCCTCCTCATTCCTTTTTACCAGATAATAAGCGGCCGGGTTATCATATTGGTCATATTCAAGACCCCGAACAACTGGAACATCCCAGCCCTGCCGTTCAATAATCGACCGATACCGCAACCTGTGCTGCTCACAAATTGGATTTCCGGAAAAACAATGTACGTTCTCCAGTGTAATGCATTCGATCATGTTATCCCCCTACATTGACATGTTGATGCAAGGAAATATCAGCATAATGGATAGGGTTTGTGACCTAACAAGGTCGATAGGGAGAGCCTATTTCATAACATAAGTCGGTAAAATAAGGCCCAATCGGATCGCTTTAACAACGGCCAAAATTCTGTCATTGGCCTCTAGTTTACGAAAAATATTATTCATATGGAATCGAATGGTCGGGTATGAAACGCCAATGATATCGGCAATGACGTAATCACTTTTTCCCTCCGCCGCCCACTGCAGAATTTCTTTTTCTCGGGACGTGAGCATAATGACCCCCTTAAGCGAGGGGCGTTTTTTATTCTGGTCCGTATACGCGATATGAAACTGAAAGGAAATCGCCTGAATTTTCGCGAGCGTGACAGGATCACATTCAGCCTGCCCCACACTGCTCGCCAAGCCAACACCCGCTAGTTCACCATTCGGTCCATGGAGCGGTATAGCGGCGCCACTTAAAAGTTTTGCTTCGTTTGCCTCATTCATAACCAGATTTTCTGATTTTGACATCGGCCGAGTCTGGTCCAAACTATCCCATGTAAAGGGACGAATGGTATTGAAACAATGCTTAGGTACAGGGTCGATACACTGGTATCCTTTTGACATATAATATTTCATCCAGTCTTCCGGATAATTTTGAAATACTCCATGACCGACCTTTAGGTCCAACGATGGATGATCTGTGATCAAGCTGTAACACACACGGTCATACCCGCATTCGCGCAAAGCAGAAAGAAAAAGGTCAAAAACATCCTCTGGTGTTTCTGCGGCATTTGTATCTTCGATAAATTTCCCAATCGAAATCATGCGTCCATATCTATTCCTGATAAGCTTCTCGGCCATTCATTTGTAGAAGTTTTAAAAGCGACTGTTTAACATCCAAATCTTTTATCTCTTGAAAAAGTTTCATGAGAAGGATCGTTTCGTTATCCAAAAAATTATTCGATATCTTTTTATTTTTTGATTCGTCTTTTGATATCGGAAAAAAGACAGAAATATCGGTATTTAAAACATCCGCGATCTGATGGATGCGTGCCGCACTTAGACGATTGATGCCCTTTTCATACTTTTGGATCTGCTGGAATGTGACGCCCGTATGATATGCGAGCTCCTGCTGGGACATTCCGCGCAAAGAGCGCAATGCCTTGACCTGTGCTGCGACATAAATATCAACCACATCTGCACGCCGACTTGTATTTTCCAACTTGACTCTCTCCATCTATGGTACGAGCATGAACGTTTCAGCAATTATAGGGTGAAAAATTGAAAATTTCTACGCTAAAGGACCACGTTTTGAAACAAACTATACTTTATTCACATAAATATCCTGCGATCGCGCCGGCAAATGACAATTACCCAATTGATTTTATTGATGAATTATTCTGGAATGACTTTTTACCTTAGTTTTTAAATCACAGCCTTGACAGCACACATATTGGTGAGGTAGCCTTGAAATCAAGCCGTAGTGGAGTGACCACTGCGCATTTTCAACCAACAAGGAGTTTGTTGTGTTACAGAAAACCGCAAAACAATGGATGTATTTTGACGCTGCGAATCGATGATTCGATGGCCACGTTTGATTTGTTCGTCATTTTGTGGAATAGGGTTTGGATGATCATGGTTAACAGGGCTATGTGAAAACGAATTCTTCGGGATGATGTGTTTTATACGCACCACTCTCTGTAAAACTGTACCGGCA
>CAZQLB010000156.1:0-2520 GCA_964593915.1 uncultured Pseudobdellovibrionaceae bacterium | reverse complement strand
AGCTTGTATAGGTATTCCAGAAGATAAGTTCATACGAGGAAGCGGTTTCGGATGAGTATAACTCGCAAAACCCCAATTAATCAGTGCTACAGTTAAGTAAGTATGACTAAGAAAAAGAGGAAGATAAAACAGGAAAAATATTCCCGATATCTCTGTCAGATAAGAGGAAAGATACGTCGCAAAAATAGTTAAAAGAAATATAGCGCTTATATAAAAGTATAAAGACCACTTCTTAAAGAAGAGACGTATGCTTTCAGAAAAGGGTTTTTTATTGAATATAACCTTCAGAAGATCGGTGTATCCATCATCGATCAGATAATATCCAACGTGCGATTCTCGTTTATCTGCCTTTTGAAGACCGGATATCGCTAACCGGACAGCTGTTTGAGACACGGAGATTTCCGATAGCCCTGATTTCTTTGATAATCTATGAATAGTATTGCGATATATATCGCGCGTTTGAAAATGCATGAATCCATAAATATTTGCAGGATCTTTTTGCAGGGTTTGATCGACAAGACTGATACGTTCTATATAGTTTTCCCAACCAATGGTTTGTATATAACGCAGACTATTAATGCAATTTCCAATCAGTGTTTTATTGATCTCTCTTTTTTGAATATCAAGCTGTGTCAAGCGTTCAGATGTCATGCACATGCTGGCAAGTTTGCGATTGATCCAAGCAATGGGCAGATCCATCGGACTGCCCAGTATTTTTAATCCTGAAAAGATATGTGAGAGAAACGCAGGAGATGGTGAAGGATATGCACGGTTAATTTTATTCACTGAATCGATAAGAGAATTGATGGAATGATGATGCGATTCAATTAGTATATTTACCCATTTTTGAGCCTGTTGTTTGTCCTCTAGATCATCCAGTATCGTTTTGGAAATTTGGGCAGCCCCTTCAATCAGAGATAGCCTGAGCATTGAGGGGATGGCCCATAATTCATCAAGCTTAAGGGGCGTTGTTTTTTGATAGGTTTCAATAAAATACAATAGATCTTCCAAAGAAAAGCGAAGATCTGTGTGTGAAATAAAAGACTGAGTAAGATCATATATCCTGGGGACAGCGGGATTCCGACCCTTTCGAAGGGCAGGAAGGTGATACAAATCTTGTTTTAAATTCTGCTGACTAAGCCAGATAATATTATTTTTAAGGAGATAGTAATTATCAAGTAACCACTCTATGGCGCCTTCAACTTTTGTATCATGTTTATCCACTTCATTCAGCGCACGATACGCCTTTTGGATAATCTGATCATTCTTGTGAAGGCGATGGAGGATATGACAAGATGCGCTATGTGGAGAAAGTGTCAGATGGAGATTGGAAAGAGACGCGGCATATTCTTGCATTTGTTCAGACGTATAAAGCATGCCGCGATAGATATTATGTGCATAAGGATCCGGAATGATCCGTTCTTTTTTGGTGGATGAACGGATATAACTTCGTTTCAGGATGGCCCGCATGGCACGCACGAAGTAAGATATTTTATCAGTCATATATCTATCTTTCGTTTAACAGAATCTTCTGGTAAAAAATGGACCTCTCTGTTTATAGGGGTGATTGCTGATATTTCATACACATGGAAGCGATATTCTGCTAGGTTTTCCCCAGATGTATATTGTTTTTTGATCATATGGTTTGATTATGTCACATAAAAATTATTTTAGGTGCCCATGGGTGCCCGAAAATAAACCATTTTACCAGGATTATCATGATCATGAATGGGGGGTTCCGGTTCATGATGACCGCCAGCATTTTGAGATGCTCATTCTGGAAGGGGCGCAGGCAGGTCTGAGCTGGGAAACGATTTTAAAGCGGCGCGCGGATTATCGCCGTGTGTTTATGAATTTTGATCCCATTCGTGTGACTCAAATGACAGATGAGGATCTTGAAAAATGTTTGACGGATCCCGGTATTATCCGCAATCGGCTGAAAGTATACGGGACACGAAAAAACGCACATGTTTTTTTGGATATTCAAAAAGAATACGGCACATTTGATTCCTATGTCTGGTCATTTACAGGGGGAAAACCCATCCAGAATAAATGGCAATCCATGTCCGATGTACCTGCATCAACGCCGATATCCGATGCGTTATCAAAGGATTTGAAAAAACGAGGGATGACGTTTGTAGGCACGACAATTATTTATGCCTATATGCAGGCGATTGGTATGGTGAATGATCATTTAACCACCTGTTTCCGGCATGATGAATTGGGATGATTTTGGATTTGATTGGACGAGCATGATTAAAACGGAACACAATCCAGTTCATCATCCAACTTACGCTGTTGGAAATGGCCGAGTGGGTATTGGTCAATTCTGAAATCTGTTGGCATCGTTTTGTTAATGAGTGGCAGTATTGTTTGAACAAAGCCTGCGTAATCTTCATTCACACCGTGTCGGCGTAAATATAGTCCGGCGTGAAAAGCTAATAAAACGCCGTCTCGTTTGTCTCCATAGGTTTCTGCGAATGCTTCAATGGTGGGGGCATCTTGGGGAAAGTGCATTTC
>CAZQLB010000155.1:0-2521 GCA_964593915.1 uncultured Pseudobdellovibrionaceae bacterium | reverse complement strand
TTAACCCCTTCCCTTTCGAGATTTTTAATATGCCTTCACCACGCGAGACGAGCTCTACCCTACAAGACCAAATGGACGCTGTGGTTGCCGCGACCAACAAAATGCTGGCCCGGCTTTTGCCCGAAACAAATTTACCCGAAGCGCGTCTGTTCGACGCCATGCGCTATGGTTCCTTAAGCGGCGGGAAACGCATTCGCCCCTTTCTGGTGATCCAATCCGCGCGTTTATTTGCGGTTGATAATATGCGGGCGGCGCGTGTTGCGGCGGCTGTTGAAATGCTGCATTCTTATTCGCTAATCCACGATGATCTTCCAGCGATGGACGATTCCGATTTACGGCGCGGTATTCCATCAACCCATAAACAATTTGATGAAGCGACCGCTATATTGGCGGGTGATGGACTTTTAACCTACGCCTTTGACGTGCTGGCAGATTCCGAAACACATGAAGATCCACGTGTACGCATTGAACTGGTCTCTAAAATGGCACATGCAGCGGGCCCGTTTGGTATGGTCGGGGGACAAATGCTGGATTTAATGGGCGAAACACAATCTTTTGACCTTGGCACCATTTCGCGTCTGCAGCGTTTAAAAACCGGCAAGATGATTGCCTTTGCGGCAGAGGCCGGCGCCATTCTGGGCCGTGCCAGTGAACCACAACGCCGCGCCCTTTTGGCGTATGCGGGTGATCTTGGCTTGGCATTTCAGGTAACGGACGATATTTTGGATGTCGAGGGGTCATCAGAAGAAACCGGTAAACCGACCGGTCATGACGCGAAGGCCGGGAAATCAACATTTGTCTCCACAATGGGAAAAGAACAGGCACGGGCGCATGCTGAAATGCTGGTTCATCAGGCCATCCGCCATCTTCATATTTTTGAACATCGGGCAGATGCATTAAAAGAGCTGGCCCTATACGTTCTAAAACGCCGCGCATAAGACTTTATAAATGACACTTCCTCTTCCTTGCGCTGTTATTCTGGATATGGATGGCACGACGGTTCGCCATTTGAACCCCCGTGTTCTGGCCATGCTGGAACGCGCGGATGACGCGATTTATCATACACGCTATTGGCTATCACGTATTTTATCCCGAATGGGTATTCAGAAATATCGCACACGGTTTAGAACGAGTCGTAAACCACGCCTGATTGTTCACCGTGTTCTGCATAAACTGCGGCGCAAACCGGTTGAGCAAATTGTTGAACCCTGCCCTGGCATTATTGATCTTCTGGAACTTTTGAATACAAAGGGAATTCCGGTTGGACTTATCAGCAATGGGCTTGGAAAAGGTTATGGTCACGATATTCTGACCCGTTTCGATCTTGCGCCCCTGTTTGCATCAACCTTATTCCGCGAAGATAGCATGCGAGCAAAACCGGATCCGGAACCGCTTTTAAAATCCCTTAATTGTTTGGGGATACAACCGGAAGAGACCCGGCCTATCTGGTATATTGGCGACCGCGCAAAAGACATGGTGACGGCGGCGGCTGCAAAACGTGTATCCAAAATGAATATCGTGCCGATTGCTTATGGCTTGCATGCTGGTGCCCAGCTTTTGCGCAGCGGATATCCCGTTGATCACATTATTTTATCGTACGAAGATTGGTTTGCGGATGTTTATCACATTGTGAACGGAATACCCTATCCGTCTTGAACAGTGCCAATACATCAATGATGAGCAAAGATATCAATGTCTTCCCATCCGGCAACATCCAAAGCCGCACGGACAGGCAAGAAATCAAAACACGCCTGCGCCAATTCCATCCGCCCCTCGCGCGCCAACATATCATTCAGACAATCCCGCAGGTGGTGAAGATATAACACATCCCCAGCCGCATATTCTTTCTGTGCATCGGTCAAGGTATCTGCCCCCCAATTTGTCAGCTGCTCTTCCTTGATGATATCGATGTTCAGAAATTCCTTTACCAGCGTTTTATAACTATGTTTATCTGTATAGGTTCTGATCAACCTAGACGCTGTCTTTGTGCAATAAATGGGGCCGCAGCTGATATCCAGCCACACCTTCATCGTCACAACATCTTTGCGTGCATAGTGAAAAATCTTTGTCACCTTTGGATCTTCCAGGATTGATTTTAATCGCGGTGCCTCTGTCTGCCCTGCATGAATACGAACCAGATGTTGATCTCCTTTTCCATCCGATAGCTGGATCAGGCACAGCCGATCACGAAACAGATTTAAACCCATCATTTCGGCATCCACAGCCACATCACCATCAAACGTGACATGGTTTGGTAAATCTTGCTCGTGCAGATAAATCGTCATCAGATATCCTTTCGGTCCACAAAAAAAGCATTACAAAGATGTCATACATCACCTTTTATACGTCTTCTATAAAAATGCTGGAAAACTGTTTCGAAAAGATGAAGAAAGAGGAAAAAAATCCAACTGTTCCCGCTATACAAAGGAGAAATAATTATGTCTATAAAGATGGTGCCCTAGAGAAGACTCGAACTTCCACGACCTTACGGCCACTAGAACCTGAATCTAGCGCGTCTACC
>CAZQLB010000154.1:0-2551 GCA_964593915.1 uncultured Pseudobdellovibrionaceae bacterium | reverse complement strand
GTTCATATCCAAAGGCCACAGGCTCTTTTGGAAACGATCGATCTGGGTCATAAAAACAGGAATACGCGCGCCATGTATACCATCCGGGGGTATATATTGTCTCAACAGGAGAAAAACGCGGAATATAAATGCAATATGGACCTTTCAGCTCAATCATTTTCCCATGTCGGGCAAAACGCAATACAACATCAGGTCGATCAAAAATATAAAGCATCCAAAATTCTGTGAAAATATTCGTTGTATGCGTTGTTTCGGAAAAGAAACGCATACGATGCATATAGTCCAGGCCCTTTTCTATACAAAAGGACTCTAACCGGTAATCAGGCCGTTCGATCAAATGTACGGGTATAGACATTTTTATATGAAATACCCCAGATTGTTTATAACAGGCATGATTTATCCCTGACAGATTTTATGAAAAAAATCAAGGAATGATGCGCAAAGGGATGGGATCTGTCACAATATCGCGAACCCGATTCATATCCCGTTCACGGATAGCAATGCAGCCCCACGTCCAGTTTTCGCCAAAACCTTGACGAATATTACGCATAAAACCGTCCCCCACACTGTGAAGGCCAATCGCGCCACCCATCGTATGCCGGGCTTGCCCAGCTGCCTTGGCACGGGCAATATCCGCATCATTGGGATAAGAAATTGGCATAAACCAATCCCATTCGGTGGAAGGACGCGCCGGATAAAGAGTATAATCCCCTTCCGGCGTTTTTAAATCGCCTTCCCGGGTTTTCTGCCCCCTTGCCTGACCAAAAGCGGCCGAGGCACGCAATATTTCCTGCCCGTCCTGGTCATAAAAGATAACGATACGGTCAGATTTCACGGCCAACGCCTGGGTTGCCCCCGCCGCAAAAGCAGGCCGAAAGGTCAATATTTCCAGAAAAATAAGAAAAGAAAAAATCAATCGAATCATGATAATAGGTATTATTACACTGTTTTTTGCTATTGAGGAGAGGCAACAATACACCTAAACTACAGAAAAAGAAGGATAAAAGTTTTCTTGACTCTGCTTGCCGATGGTGTATATTCCGGTCCACTTTACAAGAGTCAGGCTCCTCCAGGGGTCAGTTATTAACATAATATAGGGTTAAGATCATGTTTGCGATTATCCGCACTGGCGGTAAACAATACAAAGTCAGCAAAGACAACCAATTAAAGGTTGAAAAAATTGATGCTGAAAAAGGTCAAAAGATTGAATTAGATCAAGTTCTTATGATCTCTTCTGAAGGTAAAACTTCAATTGGCGCTCCGGTCGTTTCCGGCGCGAAAGTAACGGTCGAGATTGTTGATCATATTCGTGATGACAAAGTCATGGTTTTCAAAAAACGCCGCCGCAAAAACTATCGTCGCACCCACGGCCACCGTCAGGATCTGACCGTGATTCGTGTTACCGACATCAAAGCGGCTTAATTCGGGATTTAAGGAGTTAGATTATGGCCCATAAGAAAGCTGGTGGTTCCGTACGTAATGGTCGCGATAGCGCCGGGCAACGCCTGGGCGTCAAACGCTATGGTGGTGAAGCCGTTCGTTGCGGTAACATCATTATCCGTCAACGTGGAACAAAATATATTCCTGGGAAAAACGTTGGTCTTGGAAAAGATCACACCATTTTTGCAATGATTGATGGTGAAGTTGTCTTCACCCGCACAAAAGAAGATCGTTCGGTCGTCAACGTGATGCCCGCCCAAAAATCGGCGTAACAGCGAAAACCGTTTCGCACGATCGACTTTTATTTTGCGCTTATCTGCATAAAAATCGTTTGAACCCCTGCTTTGATTGCTGGGGTTCTTTTTTGCAAAACAGAAAAAATTTGATACACATATGAAATTCCTTGATCTCGCCAAAGTTTATATTAAATCCGGAAACGGCGGCGCCGGCTGTCTGAGTTTTCGGCGTGAGAAGTATATTGAATTCGGCGGCCCCGATGGCGGCAACGGTGGCAAGGGCGGCGACGTGATTGTCGAGGCATCAGACACCCTCAACACCCTTATTGATTATCAGTATCAACAGCATTTCACAGCCAAAAGCGGTGAACACGGTAAAGGCCAACTTAAATCCGGCCAACACGCCGCCGATGTGATTTTAAAAGTTCCTGTCGGTACCGAAGTACTGGACGAAGACATGGAAACCGTCCTTGCGGATATGATGACCGTCGGTCAGCGCGTCACCTTGCTGCGCGGCGGGGACGGCGGTTTTGGCAACGCCCATTATAAAACCCCGACCAATCAGGCTCCCCGTAAAGTAACAAAGGGATGGCCGGGCGCCGAAATGGTCATCTGGCTGCGCTTAAAATTGATTGCGGATGCGGGAATTATCGGCCTTCCAAATGCTGGAAAATCAACCTTTTTATCCGCCTCCAGCGCGGCAAAACCAAAAATTGCGGATTATCCGTTTACAACCCTGCACCCGAACCTTGGTGTGGTTAAGGCAGGAGACACAGATTTTGTGCTGGCGGACATTCCCGGCCTGATCGAGGGGGCACACGAAGGCCGCGGCCTGGGCGATCAATTTCTGGGCCATGTGGAACGGTGTGCTGTCT
>CAZQLB010000153.1:0-2586 GCA_964593915.1 uncultured Pseudobdellovibrionaceae bacterium | reverse complement strand
AATTCAAAGGGCCCAACGACATCCTGAGGCAATGGATCAACCCCCGCAGCCTCTGGCACCAGAATATCACGACCGAGTGGTAAATACATAACACTATCCGGACGTTCATTAATGGCCTTTTTACGGTTTTCTGCTTTGACAGGGGCAGGAATTTCAACATTTCGGGTCTGTGGTTCCAGCCCTTGCGCACATCCAGACAATGCGAAAGCACCGCATACGCCCATCATCAAAAAACGGAGCAACCCTTTATTTATAAAGGAAATCTTTTGTATTCTACAGGACGACACGTTCACTTTAAAACTACTTAATGACGATTGAGTTGAGCAATGGCGCGACTCACCATTTTTAGAAGTCTATCTTTCTGCACTGGTTTCATCAAGACCGCACTCATATGCCATCTTGACGCCTCCGCAAGCAGGTCGGGGTTATTATCCCCGGTTACAACAATCACAGGCTTCATAAGCCCTTGTGACTGTATTGTTTTAACAAGTTCAATCCCATCCATGGGGGTCATTCGCAAATCCAGAACGATTACATCCACTTTTTGGGTGCGTAAAATTTCAAGAGCAACAAGACCATCCGTTGCCTCATGCACCAGATAGCCCCCCTCCTCCAAAAAGCGGATAAGCTGCATGCGCACAAAGTCATTATCTTCGACAACAAGGATAGAATTTTGATCCGGCATCTCGACACACAGGCAAGTTGTTTACTATAGTAAAAGTGATGGTACAGAATATTTCACCAAGATACAATCGCCCCAAAGATACAACATAACATAATCCAGATCTTATCCACGTCCTTTTCAAAAAGAGAGACCTAACGTTATGGACACGCCCTCCCTTATTGCCCTCATTTCGGTTTTACTTGCATCCATGGGATTGCTTGTCGCTTTATTTATCATTGATATCCGCCACTTCCTTCTCCCAAATATCTATGTCTTCCCACTAGGGTTCTGCGGCATTCTATTTCATTTGTTAACCGACTTTGTTCTTTTATCCCCGACTGATATGATAGCGGGGGCCATTGTTGGCGGCGGGTTCCTTTATCTTGTGCGCGCTGCTGGCACCTATTACTACAAACAAGAAGCCATGGGGCTTGGAGATGTAAAACTACTGATCTCGGGCGGGATATGGCTGGGTCCATCTGGCACCCTGTTTGCCATTATTGCGGGGGCGGGTGCCGGCATTATCCACGGCATTCTTATCGCCGCATATATAAGTATAAAGAACAAAACAGCTTTTAATATAAACCGCCTGATCATTCCGGCAGGACCCGGGTTTATTATCGGCCTTATCATAACCTTCTGGCTTTATAACGGCGGATATATCAGCGCATGGATCATGGGGGTCCTATAAAAATGACCGAAAATACCCCCCCATCACACGGCCCTTTAACAGGGTACCGCGTTCTGGACCTGACCCGTGTATTGGCAGGCCCGATCTGCACGCAAACACTAGGGGATCTTGGGGCCGATGTCATAAAGATCGAACGCCCAGATCAAGGGGATGATACCCGCCTGTGGGGGCCACCATATCTGCTCAATAAAGCAGGATCCCCCACAACCGAAAGTGCCTATTACCTTTCAGCAAACCGAAACAAGAAATCGGTTGCCATCGATATCAGCAAAAAGGAAGGGCAAAATCTGATCCTTTCCCTGCTTGAATCATGCGATATTTTGGTTGAAAATTTTAAAACAGGGACCTTGGACCGCTATGGCCTGGGATATAAACAACTTTCCGAACGCTTTCCCCGCTTGATCTACTGTTCGATCACCGGATTTGGACATACCGGCCCCCTGGCAACCGAGCCCGGATATGATTTTCTGGTCCAGGGGATGAGCGGCTTTATGGCATCCACAGGCGCACCAGATGGGCACCCCACAAAAGCTGGCGTTGCTATTATTGATTATATTACAGGATTAAACGCCATTATCAGTATTCTTGCCGCACTAGAAGCCCGACACAAAACCAGCAAGGGCCAGCATATTGATTGCGCCCTTCTGGATTCTGGAATTGCCTTAATGACCAACCTTGCCCAGTATGCATTAACCAGCGGGCGACCGCCGCCACGCGTTGGAAACGCACACACAACTATTGTGCCATATCAAGAATTTGCAACAAAAGATGGATATATCATCGTAACAGCCGGAAACGATCACCAATTTCAAGCCTTGTGCCGCGAATTGGGCCATCCCGAATGGGCTACCGACCCTCAATTTTCACATAATATTTATCGGGTCCAAAATCGCAACATCCTGATCCCGTTGTTGCAAGAGCCATTAAAAACCCGGTGCACACAGGAATGGATTGATATATTTCAAAAAGCGGATATTCCAGCAGGCCCGATCCTGAATATTCAAGAAGCATTCGGCGATCCGCAAGTACAGGCAAGGAATATGGAAATATTTATGGAACATCCCTTATCCGATCCCCCTATTCCCCTTGTTGGATCACCTTTAAAATTATCAGAAACAGCCGTCAGCTATCGCCGCGCGCCCCCTCCCTTGGGCTTTGATACAGATGACGTTTTAAAAACAATCTTACATAAGACAGATGAAGAGATTAAAGATCTACGGGACCAGGGAAT
>CAZQLB010000152.1:0-2683 GCA_964593915.1 uncultured Pseudobdellovibrionaceae bacterium | reverse complement strand
CCGTAAGGAGTACTAGAATGGCTTACTACGAAACCGTGTTTATGGCACGGCCTGAGCTGAGCGCCGCTCAGGTTGCAAAATTAACCGAAGAGATGGTTAAAATTGCAACAGATTTGGGTGCAAAAGTCCTGAAAAAAGAAGACTGGGGTCTGCGTGCATTGGCGTACCCGGTTAAAAAATCCAAAAAAGCGTTTTACAACCTGGTTGAATTTGATGCGCCGGCTGCTGCTATTTTGGAAATGGAACGGAATATGCGTTTTAACGAAAGCGTTTTGCGTTACCTGACCATCCGTTTGGAAGAGCCCACAAAAGGCCCGTCCCCCATCCTGAACAAGGATCGCGATGAACCTGAATTTGATGTTGTTGTGGAGGCTGCATAACATGAGCGAACACATGCAATCCGCCCAAGAAGGCGATAAAAAAGTTGTTTTCCGTCGTCGTCGCAGCTGCCCATTTTCGGGTCCTGATGCGCTGACCATCGATTGGAAAGATGTTAAAATCCTGAGCAAATTTATTTCGGAACGCGGGAAAATGATGCCAAGCCGTCTGACCAATGTCACGCAGCGTCGTCAACGTGAACTGTCGGTTGCGATTAAACGCGCTCGTTTTATGGCTTTGATGCCGTATGTTCGCATTGAAGGCGAACAGCGCGCGCCCCGCCGTGAATACCGCACCGAAACCATGGGAGGGAACTGATCATGGCGAATACACAAATTATTTTGATGCAGCGTGTTGAAAATCTGGGTCAGATGGGTGATATCGTTTCGGTAAAACCTGGCTATGCCCGTAACTATTTGCTGCCCGCTGGTAAAGCTATGCGCGCAACAAAGTCCAACATTGCTTATTTTGAAACACAAAAGAAGCTGCTGGAAACTGAAAACCTGAAAAAACGGTCTGAAGCGGAAGCAGTTGTATCCAAAATGGGCAATTTCTCGGTTGTTATTTTGCGTCAGGCATCCGAAGGCGGTCAGCTGTATGGTTCCGTGACCACCCGCGATATCGCGGAAGGTGCGGCCAAGGCTGGCGTTTCGATTGACCGCAGCCAGATTTACCTGAACCAGTCGTTTAAAACACTGGGGCTGTTTAAAGTGGATGTGTACCTGCACCCTGAAGTGAAAGTCGCGATTACCATTAACGTTGCGCGGACCGAAGAAGAAGCAAAGGTTCAGGCCGAAACAGGTAAAGCTGCTGTTAAAAAAGCAGAAGAGCCGGTTGCTGAGGCCGCACCTGCAGCTGAACAACCATCTGCACCGTCTGATGAGTCTGCTGCCGCTTAAGGCTTTCTTTTAAAAGGGATCGTTTTTTGAGAGATCAGGAAATGGTCCCTTTTTTATTCCCTTTTTTATTCTCTTTTTTGTACGCATACCACAATATCCGGTTAATCCCCGCCCTTTTTTTCTCCCCCTTTGGGCGGGGGTTTTTTATGCCCGTAATCCACAGGGGCGATCATAGATCTTTATTGCTTTTCTGGGGGATTTGACGCTAGTCTTGACCCTATGACAACATCTTCTTCTGCCACTCTTCATGCGTTTGAAACGCCGGTTGTAACCGCGTCAGCCCCGCGTCAGGTTCCCTATAACGCTGAAGCCGAGCAAGCTCTGCTCGGGGCTTTATTGGTTGATAACCGTGGCCTTGAAAAGGTGGGGGATTTTTTGCGCCCTGAACATTTTTATGTGCCAGCACATTCCCGTATTTATGCTGGAATTGTTCATTTGCTGGATCGCGGTATGGCGGCGGATTTTCTTACGCTGAAAACATATTTTGAAACAGATTCGGATTTATCCCATGTGGGCGGATCGGATTACCTGCGGGATCTGGCGGCAAATGTCATTTCTGTTGTGAATACAGAAGATTATGCGCGTACAATTTACGATCTGTTTTTACGCCGATCGCTGATTACCCTTGGGGAAGAGGTGGTGAACAACACCTATACCCTGACGTATGAGGATTCGGCACTGGATGCGATTGAACAGGCCGAAGCAAAACTTTATAAACTGTCGGAATCAGGCGATGCGAAAGGTGGATTTATCACGCTGCGCGATTCGGTTGTGACGGCTGTAAAAATTGCGGAAAAGGCATATCAGAACGGATCAAGGGTGACGGGTGTCACCACGGGCCTGCGCGATATGGATGAAAAGCTGGGCGGTCTTCATGGATCGGATTTGGTTATTCTGGCGGGACGTCCATCCATGGGAAAGACAGCACTTGCGACCGTGATGGCGTTTAATGCGGCCAAGGCCTATGCTGAAAGCGGCGGAAAAGAAGGCGCGCAGGTTGGTTTTTTTAGTCTTGAAATGTCAGCCGATCAGCTGGCGACCCGTATTCTGGCGGATCAGGCCGCGATTTCTGGCGACTCCATTCGCAAAGGGGCGATTAAAAAAGAAGAGTTCCGCAAGTTTGTCGAGGCCAGTCATTTAATGGCCCAAATCCCGCTGTATATTGATGATACGCCGGCGCTTTCTATCTCGGCTATTCGGACGCGGGCACGTCGATTAAAATCTCAACACGGGTTGGGGATGCTGGTCGTTGATTATTTACAGCTTTTGCGCGGGACCGGATCGCGCCAGTCGGAAAGCAACCGCGTTGTTGAGGTATCGGAAATTACCCGTGGGCTTAAGGCGATTGCCAAGGAATTTAACATTCCTGTCCTGGCATTGTCGCAGTTGTCACGAAGTGTTGAAAG
>CAZQLB010000151.1:0-2693 GCA_964593915.1 uncultured Pseudobdellovibrionaceae bacterium | reverse complement strand
ATATTCTTTTGCGCCGACAAAGGGATTGAAGTACTCTGTTAAGGCATATTATGGTATAATGACCAAGACGATCAGGGGATTATAGGCATGTCTGTCATTAAAAAAGGCGGCGAAGGGGACGACACCCCAGAAGTCACAAAGCAGGAGCAAGAGAAAAGTAATGCCCTCTCTCGCATGCACGCGGCCGCTAAAGTTGCTTTTCGTGCGCCAGAATGGCACGCCCGCAATGCCGATCGTGAAGCAGAAGCCGCCCGTCGCCCGTTTAAAGATACCCCCCAATCTGCCCCCCCAACAGGGGATCGGACACAGGCAACATATGCGTATACCACCCTAAAAGAATCAAAAATAACGGCTGATGACATCGATGGTCATAAACAAGGATCCACCGAAGACGGGGATGAGGATGGCGATACATCATCGGGCAAAACAGGATCGGGCGATGGCGGCGGCCCCTCCCCTGACCTGACACTTGAATCCACTGGTTACACGGCGTTTTCAGACACAAGCGCAGAGGGCAAAAGAACCAAAACAAAAGTAAAGGCCGATGCAAATTCTGAAAAAACAGATATCGGAAACGAAGGAAACGATATGATGGGCGAAAATACACCCATTGATCCTGTGACCGGCACGCCAGACACCACGAAACAAAATAATCAAACCGGGAAAACCGCGAAATCTGCAAAACCAGCCACAACGAAACTGGGAGCAGCAGCAAAGTCGACAGGCCTTTCATCCCCCGGGAAAAGTGGAAATGCAAATGGCGGCAGCTCCGGCAGCGGCCCATCCCTGGGATAATCTATACGGCCAGATATATAATATTAGGCGTTCAAATAAACCGCAGCCGCACGAATATACTGGGCCGCTGTAATCACCGTTAAGATTGTTGCAATCACAAGGAAAAGATACCCTAAACCCGCCATTCCGGGAAAAATCAAAAGACCAATGGCAATCATTTGCAAAGCCGTCTTCCATTTTGCAAGTTTCGACACCGGAATAACCCCGCCTCTTGGCCCCAAATATTCGCGAAGGCCCGCAACCAAAAATTCACGGGCCAGAATAATAATAGGACAAATCAATATCATCCCTGAAAACATCCCATTGACTGTTAACATCAAAAAAAGGGTCGCCACAAAAATTTTATCAACAATCGGGTCCATCATCCGGCCAAGATCCGACTGTTCATTAAATGTACGGGCCCACCATCCATCAACATAATCTGTCACAGCCGCAAGCACATAAAGCACAAAGGCCAATGCGTGCATCGCCCACCCCCCTGTCATCAGAAAACAGATCGGGATCAGCAACAAAAGCCGTGACAGCGTCATTAAATTCGGTATCGTCCACATTATTCGTTTCCTTTCAGACAGAATCCCCTCATACATCTAATATCGAAGAAGCCGCGTCATATCAGGATGAAGTGCAGACATAAAAATTTCAACCATTTTTGTATAATCTTCGTCCGCACCCAAATCTCCGTTGATCGCCCCATGCCCCAAATTTCGTTTTACAACAAAAGCAGTTTTACGCATTTTCCCAAGGGCAACCGCATATTGATCATGTGCGGGACAAGAATCAGATCGCCGCAATGAACAAACCCCCAGCCACGGCAAAGCATTCGCCTTAATCCGATGAAGGGGGGATAAATCCCTCCATCGTTCTTTGTTTTTTCCAAACGGATCATCATAAAGCCCATAATGCTTTGCGCCCATGATCGCGGGAACATTCATAGCGCCGCTATCAAGCGCAATAGTCCCAAGCCAGGGCGACGCACCAACAAGAGTAACCAAATCAGGGTCTGAATTTAAAAGGGATACCAGATGCCCGCCAGCAGAATGGCCCATTAAAATTACCTTATCCGGATCCCCGCCCCAGGATGCCGCATGCTGCTGAACATAAGCCAAAGCGGCGGCAACATCACGCACCTGCCCCTCAACGGGCGTATGCGGCAACATACGATAATTCGCCGATACAAAAATGAATCCCTTTGGAACCCATCGTTTAACCTTGTTCACCACGACTTTTGCCATGGCCTTATCACCAATACACCACCCGCCCCCATGAATCATCAAGATGATGGGGGCAGACCGAAGCCGACCTTCCGCATAGACATCGAGTTTCTGCGCCGGATCAGCGCCATAAGCCACATCTGTATAAAGGGCTGTTACACGTCGGCGTGTAAGTTTTATCCCCCATTCCATCTGCCCCTGGACTTTTGCCTGCCGTTCAGTACAGCTCAAATCGCCATAAGAAGAAGAGGTCACATCTTCTGCCGCATCCGCCCGCCTATTCATCACAGCGCCCGGGGCAATTTGCTTTAAACCCTGATCAACCTGGTTTTGCAGCTGTGTTTCTGCCTTTTGCACAATTTTGTCCTGCACCCATTCCTGAACAGGTCCAGCAAAAGAAAAAGTGGGGATCCCCAAAAGAATCCCCACCATGAAAAAAATCCGAATAATCATCAGATATCCTAATATACCTAAAACAAGCTATTACGCTGTTTTAACGGCAGCAACTTTTTTCTTCTCGGCCTCAGGGTCACGCAAGACATAGCCACGCCCCCAAACAGTTTCAATATAGTTTTCACCCGTCATCTGTTCGATTTTTTTACGTAGCTTACAAATAAACACGTCAATAATCTTTACTTCCGGCTCATCCATACCACCATACAGATGATTCAAAAACATTTCCTTGGT
>CAZQLB010000150.1:0-2726 GCA_964593915.1 uncultured Pseudobdellovibrionaceae bacterium | reverse complement strand
GTGAATGTGTTATCGAATGATGACCTGCGCCAAGGAATCAAGGACTTTACAAATTGGCCCACCATCCCTCAGCTGTATATCAAAGGTGAATTTATCGGCGGATGCGACATCGTCAAAGAAATGTATCAAACAGGAGAATTGCAATCCCTGTTGTCCGAAAAAGGAATTGAGGTAAAAACCGCATAGTTTGCTGTTTTCTGAACCTTTTAAAACAATCAAACGGCCCCCTTTCTCATATGGGCCGTTTTTTTAAAGAGTTATCTGATCCAACCTGCGCTTTAAACAATCGCGCGGGGCATTTTTGTATCGCGGCATCGCCATGCCGATGCCAAAATCCCAAAACCGATCATCACAGACATCATCGCGGTCCCCCCGTATGAAATCAGAACAAGCGGCACCCCAACAACAGGAATAAGCCCCATCACCATCGAAATATTGATCAGTGCATAAAATCCAAAGTTAATCACAATCCCCAAAATAACCAATTTTGAAAAACGGCTTGATACCTTTTGGCTCATCCAAAAACCATAGGCGATCACAAGACCATAAAGAGCAATCAAGGCCATAGATCCCAAAAGCCCCCATTCCTCGGCCCACAGGGTAAAAATAAAATCCGTGTGTTTTTCGGGCAAGAAGTCCAGGTGCGATTGCGACCCCTGCAAATACCCCTTTCCCATCACGCCGCCGGACCCCAGCGCGATTTTAGACTGGGTAATATGATATCCCGCCCCCAGCGGATCAGCATCCGGGTTCAAGAATGTCAGAACACGCGCCCGTTGATAATCATGAAGCAATGTCCATAAAATAGGAAGCATGATCAGCACACTGGCCAGCGCAACGCCAAACATCCACAACGCTACACCGCCCAAGAAAAACAAACAGGCCGACACAAAAATAATCATCATCGCTGTTCCCAAATCCGGTTGCAGCGCAACAAGCCCAATCG
Organism: uncultured Pseudobdellovibrionaceae bacterium; assembly: GCA_964593915.1. Lineage (GTDB taxonomy): Bacteria > Pseudomonadota > Alphaproteobacteria > Micavibrionales > Micavibrionaceae > CAZLPZ01. The sequence continues at coordinate 1,780 of CAZQLB010000150.1, read as the reverse complement.
GAATACTCAGCATCACAAGAGGCGGAATAATAAATTTAATATGGCGCAGCTGGTCCGCCCGCATCCCGTGAAAATAACGGGCCAGCGCCAAAGTTGTCGTGATTTTCATGAGTTCGGAGGGTTGTATGCTCATGAATCCCAGATTGATCCATCGCTGGGCCCCCATCCCGACATATCCCGCAAGGTCAACGTACACCAGCATCAAAACTGTTGTGATATAAAGCGGATAGGCCAGTTTATACCAATGCCGTATATGAATATAGGACAGCGCGATCAGAATCCCCATACAAAACAAAAACCGCAGCAAGTGCCGACCCGCCCACGGGGAAAAGGATCCTCCCCCGGCTGAATACAGAGCAAGACCGCCAATCCCCGCGATACAGGATAATAAAATAATAATCCCAATCGGGAGCTTTAAAAATCCCCGGATCCGGCTTCGATCTGATTTAAGACGCAAGGGAGACATCCGCATACTCATTCCTTCTTCTCTTCTTTTTGCGGAGCAAGCACAGAAGTATCCGATGGAACGTAATGGCGTTTCAAGGCCAGGGTCATCAAATCCCGCGCCAATGGTGCCGCCGTCCGCGCGCCGCCGATCCCATGTTCAACGACAACCGATATCGCAAATTTCGGATGATCCGACGGCGCATATCCCACAAATAAGGCATGGTGACGACTGGTCCAATCCAGATCTTCGTTTTTAATACCTGCTGCACGCTGGGCCAGGGTAATACGCTGGACCTGCGCGGTCCCTGTTTTCCCGCCCATTTGCACGACCGGATCAAATGTCAACCGCGATCCATAGGCTGTTCCCATCTGGCTTTGAATAACACGGTTCATCCCCTCCATCACCAGTTTTAAATGATCTTGGTTTAAATCCAAGGATACAAAATCCGGTGATTTTTTATCTGATTCACTGGACAAAAGGTGCGGCGTTACCGCATATCCCCCATTCACAAGACGCGCTGTCATCACCGCTAGTTGCAGGGGGGTTGTAAGAATATCCCCCTGACCAATCGATGCGTTAATCGTATCGCCTGGCAACCATGCACCAAGGCCGCGTCGACGCTTCCATGATTTATCCGGGATCAATCCCTTTTGTTCTTCGGGCAATTCAATCCCCGTTAGATCCCCAAGCCCCAGACGCCGTGCCATCCGCGCAATTCGTTCAATCCCAACCTTGTTCGCCATATCATAGAAAAAGACATCACATGATTGTTCAAGGGCCGTTACAATATTCATCGTTCCATGCCCTTCTGGTTTCCAGCAATGAAACTTCATATCACCTTGCATATAGTAACCAGGACAAAAAACCGTTTTATGTTCATCAATCACACCAGCTTCAAGAGCTGCCAGGGCCGTTACCATTTTAAAAGTTGAACCAGGCGGATATTGCCCCGCAACCGCCTTGTTCGTAAGCGGATGCGCAGGATCATTCAAAACCTCTTGCCACAGGCCTGTCGTCAGTTGCCGTGAAAACTGATTGGGATCAAAGGATGGATAGGAAGCGAGCGCCAATACATCTCCCGTATGCACATCCATAATTACAGCGCAAGCACTGCGTTCCTGTGACAATCGATCTTGCGCCTGCTGCTGTAGTTCTGCGTCAATCGATAGAGTCATACTCTGGCCCGGTTTGGCCCGTTGCTGAGCTAATTTACGGACCTCGCGCCCCACGACGTTAACCTCAATGCGTTCACTGCCCGCATGGCCGCGCAATTGATCCTCTAATTCCCGTTCAAGGCCACTTTTCCCTACCTTAAACCCCGGTAATTTAAAC
>CAZQLB010000149.1:0-2797 GCA_964593915.1 uncultured Pseudobdellovibrionaceae bacterium | reverse complement strand
AACCAGCTGCATCCATCACCACTTCATACACCCCAGCTGGGCAATAACGTGTTGCCGGTTCGGCATAAAGCGGTATGTTGCGGGCAATGGGCACGCGCGGATCAATAAGCCGCAAGTGCGATGGTTCATCATGACGATGATTTGTATTTGATAAATAAACACTGGACAGCCGATCAAACGTTAAAACACCATCGGGTTTTGGATAAGATGATTTTTTTGTCGCCTCCGCCGAGGTTAAGACAGCATAATCCGGCCCATGATGCGCAAGCGTATAAGGCAACATCCATCCGCCCACTGTTTGAAATGCTGCATGCGCCAGTCCGGCAGCCAATCCATATTTAAATCCCGGACGAATATTCCGTACACGATACAATTCGCGGTACAGCCATGATGAGCGGAACTGGTCTGTATACACCGTGCATTCATCCCCACCTTTCGGGTCTGTATTTAAAAAAGGTAACAATGCCTCCGCCGCCAGGATACCTGATTTCATGGCCGCGTGATTCCCTTTTATTTTCGGGACGTTCAGGAATCCAGCCGCATCCCCGATCAGCATACCGCCCGGAAACGTTAATTTTGGAATGGACTGAAGTCCGCCCTCCACCAGCGCGCGGGCACCATATGAGAGGCGCCGCCCCCCTGTTAAAATAGGACGGATGAGCGGATGTGTTTTAAACCGCTGCATTTCTTCGAACGGGCTGATCCACGGGTTTGTATAGTCAAGACCCATCACAAATCCAATAGATACCTTGTTATCTTGTATGTGATACAGCCAGGATCCCCCATATGTTTTTGAATCCATTGGCCACCCGATGGTGTGCATGGTGTGCCCTTGACGATGCTGGTTTTTATCCACTTCCCATACTTCTTTGATCCCCAGGCCATATGTCTGAAATTTGTTTTCACCACGCAGATGATAACGCGCAATAACTTGTTTTGTTAAATGCCCATGCGCTCCTTCTGCAAAAACAACTTGCCGTGCATATATTTCAGCCCCTGGTGTAAAGGCATCTGTTTTACTGCCGTCCTTGGCATATCCCATATCCCCGGTTGCAACGCCAATTACGGCGCCAGCCTCATTCATCAGCAACTCGGCTGCTGGAAATCCCGTATAAATTTCAGCCCCCAGGCTTTCCGCCTGCGCGGCCAAGTATGCCCCAAATTCGCCAAGCGAAATCATAAAATTTCCATGATTATGCATTTGCGGCGGTGTGGGCAGACGATAGGCTTTTTTCTCAGTCATCAAATAAAATGCATCACTTGTAACCGGAATATGCGCGGGCACAGATGAATCCGTGCGCCAGGAGGGGAGTAATTCATCAAGCGCGCGTGGCTCCAGCACGGCACCAGAGAGTAAATGCGCGCCTACAGCCGCCCCTTTTTCAAGGACACAGACTGATAGATCAATCCCCTTTTCAGACGCTAATTGTTTCAAACGAATGGCACAGGATAATCCCGCCGGTCCCGCGCCCACGATCAATACATCATAGGCCATCATATCACGATCAGAACGGGCGGGAGAGGCAGGGGGATTAAATGACATCATAAACCTTTTGAAAAACGAGACCCCGTCATTATACACAATTCCTTGTGGTTGCGAAGAGCTGAGGCTTGTACCATTCTATAGGGTATCGTTAGTTGTTGCCAAAGGGTAAAACCTTGGGTAAGAAGAAAGAATGAATATAGGATCCCCAGCTTCTCCTGAACAGGACAAAAACACCGCAGCAGCTGCCCTGCTGTTTCAGCTGGAATCCGGGCTGGATATGCCATTGTCAGGTACTATTATTGACACGTCTGTTGTTTTAAACACGCAAAAATCATCTAAACCAGAGGCGGAGAGGCCATCTTTATTCCCATCGGTACAGCCCGCCCCCCCCTCACAGAACCATCTTTCGGAAAATGCAGCCCCTTTCATTCCGGCAGCACCTGCCCTTTTATCCCCTGTATCTGGAACGCTCTTAGCCGATAGCGCAAAGGTGTGTGATATGGTAAACGCCGCCCAGTCGATTGATGCCTTACGGGCGGCTCTTTTGGCATTTGATGAACACCCTTTAAAACGACACGCCACCAACATGGTTTTTGCGGATGGATCCCCAGATGCGCGCGTCATGCTGATTGGCGAAGCCCCTGGCGCGGACGAGGATATTTCAGGGAAACCATTTGTCGGAGCCGCGGGTCAATTACTGGATAAAATGCTGGCGGCCATTCATCTTTATCGCAATGCCCCAGATGCCCTGTCCCAGGGGGTTTATATTACAAACGTTGTTCATTATCGTCCCCCCGGTAACCGCACGCCAACAGATCAGGAAATCGAACTCTCTCTTCCGTTCACAAAGCGGCACATTGCCCTGCACCGCCCCAAATTGCTGATCTTATCCGGAGGGGTGGCCGCAAAAGCGATTTTAAACACACGGGAGGGGATCACCCGCCTGCGGGGACAATGGACCACCTATACCCCAAAAGATGCGGAGGGGTCCGACATGGATCCTATTCCGGTTATGCCTATTTATCATCCTTCTTTCCTGCTGCGGACCCCCCATAAAAAGCGGGAGGCATGGGATGATTTACAGTTGATCGCTGCACGTTTGAAAGAAATTGGGTGACACTGTGCGGGGGATAAAAGTCACCCCCCCTTTTCCGGTTGATGATCTCCCCCGCGTAACAAGAATAATCCCCGCTGTGCGGCGGGCCGTATACCCCATTTATACACCCCATTATACACCCCTTTATACGCCCCCCCATTATACACCTAATAAAAATAGGAATTATTTCTTGACTCTTGTGCGGGCTATAGGAT
>CAZQLB010000148.1:0-2804 GCA_964593915.1 uncultured Pseudobdellovibrionaceae bacterium | reverse complement strand
ATAAGGGATCCGCCCACAACATACAGAATATTCGAAACGTCTGGTGAAATTAGATAGGATAATGCCCAGATAGGGGCCCCAAAGAAAATAAGGCAAAAAAGGGCGAAGGACAAATAGGCACGCAAAGAAGTCCGCCCTTTGAAATCGAGTATGTTTTTAAAACCCAGAAAGGCAAGCTGAAGAAAACGGTGCACGGGTGTGGATCCTTTTATCGTCTGTCTTATGACTTTAAAAGGTGTTTATGAATAAAGTGTAAATAAGTGCGGCAGATTGGCTGTTTCCTCTTGCGGCTTTGTGTCTTTTGCGCCTATGGTTGCGTATCTCTTAACTTTTTTGTCCCGCGTTATTTATTATCATAAACAAGGATCTGTTGCTATGAACACAAAACTGACCTCTACGCATTTTACAATTGGCCTGGTTGTTGCCTTTGCTCTGGGGGTTTCAAGCTATGCGCTTTTAAACAATATGCAAGATAAAACAGCGATGACGGGCGCTATGGTTGCGCAAATGGAACCGGCGGCTGGAACGGCCGCTGCACCTGCACCTACGGGGGCCGACGCCACTGTGATTGCAAAGGTTGATGGCAAAGACATTACCATGCAGGATGTAAAGAATTTTATGGAGACGTCCCAGGATCAGATGGCGGGGGCCTCTTTGGATCAAATTTTTCCGATGATTCAAGAACAGTTGGTGATGGGCGCGGTCATTTCAAACAAAGCGGCTCAGCAAAACCTGGAACAGGACCCGGTTGTTCAAACCCGTCTTGCTGTCATGAAGGATAATGTGATTCGTGCGACGTATCTGGAACGTGAAGTGAACGCCCGCACAAGTGATGATGCGCTTAAGGCGAAATACGATGAATTCGTTAAATCATTCAAACCAGAGGAAGAAGTAAGCGCTCAGCATATTTTGGTGGATGATGAAGCCAAGGCGAAAGAAGTGATTAAAAAACTGAAAGGTGGCGCCAAATTTGAAGACCTGGTGAAAGAGTATTCAAAAGACAAGGGGGCGAAACAGGATGGTGATTTGGGTTATTTCCGTCAAACCGATATGGTGAAAGAATTTGCTGACTCTGCTTTTAGTATGAAAAAAGGCGAAATCAGCGAAAAGCCCGCAAAAACCAATTTTGGTTTTCATGTGATTAAAGTAAACGATCGCCGGATGTCACAGGCACCGGCCTTTGATGATGTCAAAGCTCAGTTGAAAGCTCAAACCCAACGTGAGGCGCTGAATACAATTATTGGTGACATGCGCAAAGGGGTAAAGATTGAATTGTTCGGTATGGACGGCAAACCTGTTGCGGCTGCGCCTGCGGCGGCGGCTACTCCTGCTGCGGGGACGCCTAGTGAAGCTGGCGCTGCTTCTGCCGCACCTGCATCGGGTGACGCTGCTGCCCCTGCAGAAACAAAAGCTCCTGCGACTGGAAACTAATATGACAGGGGGGTGTCATGCTGCGTTGGATTTGCCGCGGCCTGAGACCCCCTCTCTTCCTCTTTTAATGGTTGTTGCCGCCGCCCTGATCAATGATCAGGGCGATGTGCTGATTGCGCAAAGGCCGCCAGGAAAACGGCTTGCCGGATTGTGGGAATTTCCGGGCGGAAAGTTGGAATATCAGGAACCGCCCGAATTTGCGTTGATGCGCGAACTGTCTGAAGAGCTGAATATTGAAACGCGGCCCACGTGTTATTATCCCATTGGGTTTTCATCATATGCCTATGATGATTTTCATTTATTGATGCCTCTTTACATGTGCCGGGTATGGCGCGGGACCCCCACGGCGATGGAGGGGCAGGTTTTAAAATGGGTTCCGCCGCGCCAGCTGTATAATTATCCGATGCCGCCTGCTGATATTCCCTTGATTGCCCAGATTATTGATCGGGTGTAAGATGGGTTTATGAAACCTACTGTTTATGATTTTAAAGAATTTTATGGAACAGATGCGGGCGGCGTTGTGCGCGCCGCTGTATTTTCTGCGATTCAAAAACTGTGGCCGGATATGGCAGGTCGTCATGTGATGGTTTTTGGGTATGGAGCACCGTATCATGATTTATTTGCGCCGGCGGAACGTCTTTTGTACCTGATGCCGCCGGACCAGGGGGCGTACCCCTGGCCAGAGGCGGAAAAAAACAGTGTTGCGGTTGCGGCGCGAACGGCTCTTCCTATCCAAAGTAATACGCTGGACGGCGTTGTTTTAATCCATTCACTGGAATATACGAATGCGACAGATCTGCATCTGGATGAGATTTGGCGTGTTTTGAAAAGTCAGGGGCGGCTTATGATTATTGTTCCAAGCCGTACGGGATTCTGGGCGCGTGCGGAATGGTCGCCCTTTGGTCAAGGGACACCATTTACATTGTCTCAGGTCCATCGATATTTGCGGGATGCGCTGTTTATTCCGGAACGGCATTTGCCCATCCTTTTTACCCCGCCAATCCGGTGGCGCATTATGGTTCGATTAACCCGTTTTTTTGAAACTTATTGTCCTTTTTTCATGTCGCCGATTGCGGGGCTTCACGTGGTTGAGGCCAGTAAACAGGTCTATGCAGGGCTTGCCTTACCTGTAAAAAAGACAATGCGGGTGCGGGGAGAAATTCTTGTACCAGCAGCACAGAGTACGCGCGATATTCTAGATCGAAACAAGTAAGTAGACACCAATCCCTATCAGGATTGTGGATGATAGTATATCAAACCCATATCTGATCCTGGGTTTAATCAGATATCGGCGTGCGATTTGGGCTGTTCCTGCATAAAGGGACAAGGTCACCAGAAAAGCGCCCGCGATGGTTAGTGTCGCCGCTATGATG
>CAZQLB010000147.1:786-2813 GCA_964593915.1 uncultured Pseudobdellovibrionaceae bacterium | reverse complement strand
ATCCCGTACCGCCTCGATTTTCGCGGCCAAGCGGTTACGATCCTTCATCACCTGTTGGGCTCGGTCGGATTGATCCCAGAGTTTGGGATCTTCAGACAGGGCGTTAAGCTCTTCTAACTTACGAACAGCAACGTCCCAGTCAAAGAGACCTCCGTAATAATTGAACAGAAGCGTCAATATCATTGATAATATTCTGAATTTCTGCGCGCATCATCTGTCCTTTCTATCTCTACTTATGGGGACACATGTCCCTCACATCTTTATTACGCAGCAAGCCGCAATTCGGCTGGAATACTCATAAAATGGGCGACTGTTTCAATCACCAGCCGTTTCAAATGATCATCATCTGTCCGGCCCGTCAACATATTATCAGAAACAGCCCATGATTCTTCGGACCAAATCGCCCCTGCTGCCCGCAAGGTATCCGCCAGATGCACCGGACCCGTCACTGTTTTCTGATCCGCCATACCGATATGTGCCAAAAGCTGGACCGCATCACCAAACAGCGCCATGGGATTACCATATGTCAAAAATCCTTTTAAAAACCGGGTGGTATGCGGACTGGTTTTCAATTTATCCAAGGAACGCTGACCGCTTAAAACCAGCAACATAGAAAAATCAGCTGCGAGTGCGGATGAAATCGGTGTTTCCACCGCATGATAATGACCAAATCCGGAACCGGTCCATCCCTGCACCAGGCCGTTATCGGTTGAAATGATGGTCAATTTTGCCCCTGTTTCATTCAGCGCACGCATCGATTCGGTTAAATCACGCTCATTAAACCCACCTGCCAGTAAAATAGCAATTTTTTCGCCTTTCAGCGGTTTATCTTGAGATGATGATGGTGACGACAGTAATGACATGAGCCCTCCTTGGTTTGTTTTTCTATCTGTACTTCCCGCTGGAACAGGAAAAGATGTACGGGCTATTTTCCCCGTTTTTGCTTTTTCGTTGGTCTTTGCCTCTTTGGCGCAGTACGCGCATTTAAACAGGCTTTTTACCCAAAAGCTCTTTTTATTCCAAAATCACCGACAAAACCGTGCACGCCCCTCTCTTTTGAGTCAAAGGGTAATACATCTTTCTTTTTTTATGATTATGTAAATAAAAACATCTTTCGAATGACTTTATGCCTGATTTTACCCCATGAAGTCAAGGAAAATAGATCGTCACGTATCCAGCGTCAGTGATCTTCGCCGCACCCCCTTCGTCCGGCGGATGTCTTTAGAAATCTGGATTTTGCGGCGCTCAACAAACATATTAACCGAGTGGCTCACATTATCTGGATCTATCTGCAGAATACGATCTGTATCAAGTTCCTCCAGCGATTGGGGGCCTTTATACGAAAACAAATAACACCGTAAAGAGTCAGTAGGATTGTGTTTTTTATCCTCGACCCGCGCGATATATTCCGTAACAGCATCAATATCCTGAACCACCCTTGATAACACCGCATGATCGGCGCGTTGCCCTGACTGCCGCATTAACACGTGCACATCATTTTTCCCCATCACACGGCGTGAACAATCCGTATCCCCGGGCACAATCACCACCGCCACGACTTCTTGAGAATAACGAAAACGACTGTTTTCACGCGAAACAAGCCCCAGATAACCATATCGGCAAGATTGCGCCGATGCGCCAAAATCTGCTGCCACCACATTTTCAGGTACCATAGGATCCATATGACTTCCCCCTTGTCACACGTCACTTGGGACACCCAAAACAACGGGTTATCCCCGTGCAAAAGAATGACAGATATCTATCTAAAATTGCAAGAAAAAATGACCGGGCTATACATAAAATATTTATGGTGTAAAGGAACCCGGGTGGGATGTCGTCACAAAGGACTGACTACACCTAGCCATGAACTGGCTTTGTGCATGTGTAGATAGGATATAACACGATCCTGCGCGGACGGTTTCTAAAAACGGCTCCGGTAATTGATTTGCCTCTTTAACATAGGTGCGCATAAGAAAAAGATCACAATACGCTTTTGTTAAAATAGAATTTCCTTGAGGGTCTTTACC
>CAZQLB010000147.1:0-776 GCA_964593915.1 uncultured Pseudobdellovibrionaceae bacterium | reverse complement strand
ATGGTATAAAGACGACCTATATCCACATCCAAAATGATATTCTTATCTGTACTTATCTCAAAAGTTAAACGCGCCCCAATATCCAAGGATACATCCGCCCCAGATTCAAATAATCCAAAATTTTGTTTCTCTATGACACACAGCCCATGATAAGCGACAGAAGCAATCGGCGCTACCTGATCTTCATCATCGCCATCTTCCCTTTTCCCTGGACAAACCATGGCCGTAACGTTTCCATCTATCGCCATTTCAAAGAACCTTAGATATTCTGCTTCTTTCGAAAACATATCGGTCCTATTTGCCTCTAAATTTTCACCAGATACGTCAACAGCCCCTTCAAATGCTGGTTTCACTGATGGCTCACGTTTGGCCGCGCCCTCACGTTTAGGTTTGACGGCGGGTTTAGATGATTGTCTTTTTGATTTGAGCCGCGCCCGAAGATCAATATATTCTTCGGTCTTTGCATCCATACGGCCCTCAACTGGCACGAAAAAGTTTCTAAAATCAGCATTTGCCAACTCTTTCGGATCCCGCACCTTCCGAATGATCCACAATGAATCATATAATTTCTGTGCAGTTGGATTCTGTTGTCGTCCCTCCAAATATTGTCGCGTTAGTTTTATATCTTTTATGGCTAACTCTAGGTTATCGCGATCATTCGCGCTTGCCCCACCCATATACTGAGCAAGCGTTTTGTCCCCCAGAACAATCCGCGCCGTGCCCCCAGAAGACTTATTCATCATCATCACGGCACGTACATCACGCGCCCCTGGTTT
>CAZQLB010000146.1:0-2882 GCA_964593915.1 uncultured Pseudobdellovibrionaceae bacterium | reverse complement strand
TCTGAATCTGGCATCAGATGATCAGTATTTTCGTCAATATGATGTGACCAGTGAAGATGTTTTGGAAAGCCAACTTTACCTGGAACGTTTTGAGGGGCGCGATTATGCTTCGTTCCGCGCAATTGGATTTCAGGATTTACGCACATCCGATAGACGTGCCGAACAACCCGCCATTTTCCCCGAAGCAAAAGGGATATTTTATGGGGATCCAGGCGATTTTTTAGGGGGGCGCTTTAAACTTGATACATCATTATTGGGGCTTCAGCGGCGTGGAACGGGTGCAGATATGGGCCGTTTTTCAAGTACACTGTCCTGGCAAGATCGATATGTAACTCCCTTTGGTTTTGTGACAACCCTTGATACATCGGCACGTGCCGATGTTTATCAGGCGATTGATAGGGGCGATGTTGCGGATGATGTGGATAAAAACAGAACACGGCTCATCCCTACGATTCACGCTGTCTCTTCTTATCCGCTTATTAAGCGGATGGATCATGCCGATATTGTCTTGGAACCCATCGGAGCATTGACGGTTGTGCGTAAACAGTCAAATGATGCGAAAATTCCAAACGAAGATTCGCAAGATGTTCAGCTGGAAGTGAGTAATTTGTTTGAAGCAAGCCGTTTTCCGGGGATTGATCGGGTCGAAGATTTAACCCGTGCGACATATGGGTTACGGTCCAGTGTCACGATGGATGATGGAAAAAATGCAGAGGCATTTTTGGGCCAGAGTTATCGGTTTGAAAAGGACCAAACCTTGTTTCCTGTAAACTCGGGCCTTTCTAATCAGAAATCGGATGTTGTCGGGTATATAAAATTGGATGATGCACAGCATATTCAACTTGATTACGGATTTCAGCTTTTGTCCGATACTTTATCATCTGTGCGGCACGAGGTTGGGGCGACATTCAGCTTAGACCCAATTAAGTTGGATACGATGTACCTTTACGCAAAAGAAATTGAAGGTATTGGGATTGATCAGCGCCGGGAACAGGCACGGGCACGTTTGACGTACGATGTAAATGACGAATGGTCTGTTTATAGTGGACTCACCTATGATTTTGGGCTTGATTCCGGGCTCCGTAAATCCGAAGCTGGGGTAACATATAATGGGCAATGTATTGATCTTACTTTTGCGGCTGAACGCAAACTTGTGAATGAAGGAACAGGTGAAAGCGGTAGTGAAATGATGATACGGATTGGATTTAAAAATCTGGGTACATTCCAGACATCTGGGATCTCTTTGTCTGGATCGGGTGAATCAAGTAGTCAAAATAACTGATAGGGTCTAAATCATGACGATGAAACGTTTATCATATGATCCAAGGTCCCGTTATCGCCATAGAAGCGCATATCGTTTCACGATTATCTCATCCGTCTTTTTGATTGCGGGGGTGGGGGGAAGTATTGGATATGGTTTGGGATATCAGTCTGCTTTTCTGGAATCGGCTCGCCTTGAAACAGATTTAAAAACGGTGACATCTGAACGCGATCGCTTACGCACCCTTGCCAATCAACTGATGGCGGATAATCACAATGTGAATATGAAGTATCAGCAAATCGAAGAACAGCTTCAAAGTGAATTGCCGCAAGAAGGCGCGTTAAAAAACATTGTTTCCCAGATTCGGGATCAGCTCAATGCTGGTGTGGATCCGAAACGACTGGGGGAGATTATACATACCCTTGCGCCCCCCAAAAACTGTATTGACCCAGAAACACGGCGCTTTATTGTCCAGATTGATCCTCAAAAGGCATCGGCTTCACCCTTATTGCTGGCTGATAGCGGTATAAAAATTGAGTCGGTTGGAATGCCGGCGCGTAACGCATCGGGATCAGCTGAGGCATGGTATGACCCTTCTTCTCCGATATCTGTTAAAATCGAATATGATGGAGATGGGCAAAAAGAAAAAATTGAACGCAAAAATGTCTTGCCGTTTTCTCAAGTTCTTATTAGCAAGGGTCGCGAATATCGGCTGACTTTTGCCGAAGGTGCAAAGTCGTTTTTAAAAGTTACATTTGATAGTTGTGACTATCCGTAATTTTTTAAGGCTTGTTATAGGATTATTATTTTGAAATTGTCAGGATATTAATGATGTCGTCCGGGATAGATCCATCCCCTTTTAATTCCAATTGAATGGGTTGTGTACCGTATAGCGGATATGTCCCAGAAAGGGATATCTTACCATTCGCCTTTTTCGCAGTTGCCGCATTTAATGATATCTCGATATTCTTGTAGTTCATATCATTTAAGACGTCCCGAATGGTTTTACGCGATTTCGATGACCCGGATAGATAGGGCGGATATGTTTTTGGCTGGTATGAAAATTGACCGTTATTTCCTTTTAGATCTATAGAGACGTTTGATAATGACTGTGCCGATGGATCCAGAATCCAGTTTAGAGATACATCGACTTTCCCTCTGGCATTTAATGATGAGCGTAAACCGAATACAGAGGCGCAGGATCCAAAATCCAGATCTTTGCCATCCAGTGTATAAGATGTTTTATCCCCTTGCATGGTTGATTGTAACGTGATGTGACCAGATAAACCATTTGCCGCAAAACGATTGATCAAAAAAGACGAGGATGCATGTGTGATATCAAATATAACTTTTGAAAAATCAATACCCTTCCATGTCAAATCCATGTCATCAGATGTATACGACAGGGAAAGAGGTGTGATGTCAGAATTTGTAATCAGGGTCTCTCCTTGGATCATCATATTTCCCGTATTTAGGTGGATGCCCGTTGTGTCCAGAAAATCGCCCATCCATGTTTGAATGACATTTGCAGAAAAAGTTGTGGGGGGGAGATTCGTAACGCATCCCTTTCTGTCCTGCGTGCAATCTATCGTCATTCCTGCGATCGGGTTCTGTGTATCGC
>CAZQLB010000145.1:0-2969 GCA_964593915.1 uncultured Pseudobdellovibrionaceae bacterium | reverse complement strand
CAGCACAACCGTGTGCCCCCGCACAGTTGGGAATACACTGGCAATTGCTGGGCGGTGTATACCAGGCAAAGTTTTTAATACAACCTTGGCCATCGCCATTAATGCGCCTGTATTTCCGCCCGATACAACACAAGATGCAGCCCCATCCGCGACCGATTCGATCGAAAGACGCATACTGGATTTCCGCCCCTGACGCAAAGCGACAGACGGTTTTTCTGCCGAACTAACAACATCATCTGTGTGATATAGGGTAGAAGCTGCCTTTACGGCCGGATACGCATCCAGCAAAGGGGAAATATCGGATTCGCGTCCAAAGAGAAGAAACCGCAAGTCAGATCGCTGGGACAGGGCAAGGGAGGCCGCTGGAATCACAACCTTTGGGCCATGATCCCCGCCCATAACATCCAATGCGATCGTGAGCGTATCTGTCATTTTCATCCTATATTTTCAGAAATCAGACCAGAGAGTCAAAAAAGGGCACAAACGGCCCTTTTCTTTATGAACGAGCACGCATCAAAAATCAATGCGGCTTAAATTATTCTTTTGATTCGATAACTTGACGACCACGGTACATGCCAGTCTTCAGATCAACGTGGTGACGACGGATAGGCTCGCCCGTTGTTTTATCTTCAGTCCAGTTAAATGCCTTCAACGCATGATGGGAACGACGGATCCCTTTACGGTGAACGGATGTTTTCTTCTTAGGTACTGCCATGATTTTATTCCTTCTTATCCAGTAAAAAAACAGTCTGGGGACATCAGTTACAAAAAAATGGACCAAAAAGCAAGATAAAAGAATATATCCACACTCTTTTCTTACCTCTTATGTTTTACATATTTTATCAAAGCAAGTGACAAGCAACCTATCCCAAAGACGTATATCTGCATTACATACATATTTTTCCTCTAAAAAATTGACATATATATATTAATCTGTTAACGATTTGTGCTTCCAAGGTTATAAAAAAATAAAAGGTGTGCTGAATGACCTATAAAATAGTAAAAAACGCTGTATACGCATATTTACAGTCAAAGAAACAAAGGGAACAGATTCATCAAAACGGGATCCCCCAAGAATTCGGTTTCCAAGAAACAATACTGGAGAGAAATGCAAAATATCCAGAATTATCCGAACGCCAACTTGAACGCCTTTCATGTCAACAAAAGGATATTCAGAAAGTCAAAAATACATATTTCAAAGACATTCTGTCTCAAGAAGCGCGTGTCAGGAACGAACGCAAGCGCAGCATGTTAAGCGCATGTTTTGCCGTTGCGGCAGGTACAGCAACCTATATCGCCACCGAGAACCCCCTCCTCTCAGCTCTGGCAACAATGATTCCTGCTGGATTTTCCGCTTACTTTGCCCTCAGGCTCGCAACGGCAAGAAATACAGAACACAATCTGACGGCTCATTATGACGCAACAGAAAAAAAGTTAAAAGAACTAGAAGGTCAGATAAATCAATTTGAAAAAGATAGAGATTGGGGGGCGAGAAAAAGGAGAGGGGTCATGATCACTCCCCCAGACGATCTTTCCACTCCTTAAGCGCAGCGAAGGGGCTTTTTTTGGGGGACGGCCCATCCGAATCTGTTTCTGGCGCCACGTCTTGCTGGGTAATATTCAGCTCCGCCAACAGGGAATCTGCGTGACCTGCCCGGGGATATGCAGGTATCGCCAACGCAAGATACTGGGCACACAATTCACCCAAATCGATCTGCCCCTCAATAACAGGTTCGGGTGATTCTTCTTCCCCAAATATTTCCATTTCATGATGATGCGGGGGATCGTCGTGCCCTGCCCCACGGGATTTAACCGCAGAGGGGAACGAAATTACCTGATGCCCCTCTGCAAAATAGGTTTCAAATGTTTCGTCAAGTGCGGTTTCAACCGGGTCCAGGGTCACAACACACGCCTGAGTCACAATCGCGGATACAGATCCAGCGATGAAAAAGACAGATCCACCCCGGCGGCGTTCAACTGTCACATGGGCACGCACATCCTTTAAAGACATAACATCAAAACGGCGTGCAAGCCCAGCGCACGCATCGTCATCCGCAGAAAGGCGATAGGTTTTGATCCCATCCCCGATATCTTCGGTGCGAATCACAAATGACCATTCAGGTGCAGATTTTTTTGTCATCCCATCGTTTTACCCGTAATAACCACGGATTGCCACTCTTTTTTGTAAAAGAGTACGATCTCTTGACGTTTGACACCTTCTTGGTCATCATGGGGATTATGACCCATTCATTTTCTTTATATTTTGTTTGTTTGGCCATTCTGGCCCTTTGCCTTGGGGCGTGCACCCCGATGAGGGCCGTGCGCGGCAATTTAATCGAAGATGATCGACTGATGGCAATAGAGGTCGGAAAAGCAACAAAAATGGATGTGGCCCGGTCCCTGGGATCTCCGACCACAATGGATCCATTTGATGAGAATACGTGGTATTACCTGGGGCAAAAGACCAAGAAAAAAGGGATCTTTGACCCAAAAGTCACGGAAGAAAAGATTATTCGTCTGCGTTTTAACCCAGAGACAGGGGTGCTGGCGGAACTATCCCCGCTGGATACCCACCGCAATGACGTCCCGATTGAAAGTGCCGTCACCCCAACATCTGGAAATGAAATCACGGCAATCCAGCAAATGATCGGCAATATCGGTAAATTCAATAAACCCGACGGCGCCCGTAATCCGTAAAAGACCTTTTATAAAACGGCTAACCCCTGTTCAGGGCCCCTTACTCCTACCTGAACTCCTGGTCGATACTCTTGTCCTAAATTTTCCGGAATATTACCATCTCGTGCCCTTCCGAAAGCAGAGCCTAAGCCTTTTCCATTTCCATCGGGACAATTTATAATATACGAACCATCTCCGCCAATATATCCCATCCCACAATCTGGATTATCAGGATACGTTACGTTGTGAAAAGGACTATCCGCTGCTGGAGAATTATTTTGCCGTTCCTGAGC
>CAZQLB010000144.1:0-2971 GCA_964593915.1 uncultured Pseudobdellovibrionaceae bacterium | reverse complement strand
CATTAAAATTAGTTAAAGCTAGCTCTACCTGCCAATCATAGTTCGCCAAAATTAAGGACAACCCCACAAACACGCCAAAACAAACCATTGTGGCCCGGGTCAAAATATTGGCTGCCGCACGGGGGCCTGCAAAAGACCCCATTCCGCCATTACCGCCCCCAAGACCAAGCCCTCCACCTTCCGATCGCTGAAGTAAAATAAGCCCAATCATAACAACCGTCACAACCAGGTGAACAACGAGCAACACTTTCATCATCGCTTTAAATTCCTTGTATTAAAAAACTCTATCTCACAGCTGACAAGCTGTCTTATATATTGTCACAATATCACTGGCAATCAAACTCGCGCCTCCAACCAAAACGCCATCTATCCCCTCAACCGATAAGATATCCGGCGCCGACGCAGGCACAACTGATCCGCCGTATACCATACGCCATTCTTTTAAATGTGCAAGATGATCCTGCATCAAGAAACGCAAATGCGAAATTATGTCTTTTATCTGATCCGGCGTCGCAACGACCCCTGTCCCAATCGCCCAAATGGGTTCATAAGCAATCACACACGGGCCAGAAATCTTTAAAAGAACATCCATTTGACGGTCGAGCATATCAAAAACTGCATCAACTCCCTTGGCTCGCACATCAACCCCTTCCCCCACACACAAAATAGGAATAAGCCCTGATTGTATAGCGGCCTGTAATTTGGCCCTAATCAGATCACCCCCCTCTCCTGCATTTGTGCGTCGTTCAGAATGGCCTATTATGACATAACGTGCGCCAGAATCGTACAAAGCCGCCCCCAACACATCTCCCGTCTGTCCGGACACGCCAGAAAGGGAAATATCAATATCCTGAGCCCCAACCGAAAAAGAATCAGTCTTATTGGCATCCGCCGCCAAACCAATATACGGAAAAGGAGGACAAAGAATAAAAGAAACAGGACTCTTTTCTATGTTCAACGATTCCGCATCCGCTGCTGCGCCTGTAAACAACTGTATTGTCTGCCTGAGTAAAGACGTATTTCCTTTCGCCTTCCAATTGGCAATGACAAGCCGTTGTTTAAGTGGCGCCACCGTATATTGCCGGTCATCTTGCATGATGGGTCCCCAATCACTATAGTACTAAAAGTTATGTGACAAGGAAATGAAACACCGCCCCGTTGCGGGTCCATATTCCCATGGCACAGATGTTATATAATATAGAGAGAATAAGGTCGCTTATAAATGCTGCAATTCATGCGCAAAGGTTTTTTTTCAGGTTTGTTTGTCCTTTTTTTGGTTTTGGCCGCGTTTTCGATCATATTTACGGACTGGACAGGCAGCTTTCGATCCGGCCCCTCTCGCACCTATGTCGTTGAAGTGGGACACGAACGCATCGGAAAAAATGAATTTATTCAAACAGTTAATCGCATGTTACGGGGACAAAACATTTCACCTGACATGGCCTATGCCATGGGCTGGATAACACAGATTGCGACCCAAGACGTAAATCGTTTACTTCTATCACATATAGCATCGAACTATGGATTTGCGATCGGTGATTCGGTACTTTTGGCCCAGCTTGAAAAAATGGTTGCATCGGCCAGCCGTACAGAAAATATCCCTCCTGCCGACGTTCTTAAAAGATATATCGAAAATAATGGAATGACCGAATCTCAATTTCTTTCCGCTTTGCGTACAGATCTTAAAAATGGCATCGTCCAAGGGATCATTACAGCCCCCGGCTCTCATTATTCTCCTTTTATTACACAGGATCTGGCCCGAATCGAGGCGCAAACCCGCACATTTTCGTACATTGTCCTTAAAAATGACGCGGTCAAAGAGATCCTGCCACCGTCAGGCAACATCTTGTCAGCTTATTATAATACACGCAAACAAGAATTTATGACCCCTGAAGCACGCCAGGTTCAAATTGCCATTTTGCACCATACTGACATCGAAAACCAAGCGAATATAACAGATTCAGAGGTTCAAAAGTACTACGATGAACACCCAGATGAATTCGAACGCGCAAAGCAGCGCCGTATTTCATCCGCTCTTTTCACATCACAAGAAAAGGCTGATGCATTTAAATCTGCACTGATGATGCACAACAATCCATCGTCCGATTCTTTTGAAAAAGAAGCCAAAAAGGTCGACAATGCCGCAGCTATCACACATGCAGATTCTACACAAAAAGATATGCCGGATGCTTATGCCGCCAATGTTTTTGCAGCAACACCCGGAACCATATTAGGTCCTCTCAAAACTGCATTTGGGTATCATGTGATCCGGGTTGAGGCGGATATTCCAGCAGGAACGATCCCTTTTGACACAGTTCAAAAGGATATTCAAAAAGCTCTTTTGGATGAAAAGAAAGGTGCTGTAATAGATGAAAAACTCGAACACCTTCAATCCGCAACTGAAAATCAAACACCTTTTTCCGATATTTTGGTGTCTGAAAAAGGGCTTTCCATCATCACCGAAAAAACCTTTACGGCAGTGGAAACGCCAAAAATAGAAAGGCTCGCCGACCAAGATGCCCTCGCGGTAAAAAATGCGCTGTTTGACGCATCCGTCACGACCACTGGGGTTGTGGGTCCGATCGAACTCCCTTCTGGAGACATTGCGCTAGCAAATATTAAAAAAATAACCCCTGCAACGCCAAAACCTCTTGCGGACATTCAAGATATGCTGATCAAAGATTGGATGAAAACGCAAAAAGAACAACTCAACCAAAAACAGGCGGAAGAGTCTCTAAAGAAACTAATAACGGGTCAAATGACCCTTCAAAAACTGTCAAATAATTTAAAAACAGCGGTTCATACAGTGTCAGAGGTATCAAAACAGGACATCAAAAAAGCACCAAACCTTGACCCCATGGCCTATAATCGCTTTTTTGAACAGGCGCCTCAAAATCCCATCCTAACCCCCACGACAGACGGTTTTGCGATCGGTATCGTTGATGATATTTCTTTCCCAGATGTGCAAGAC
>CAZQLB010000143.1:0-3011 GCA_964593915.1 uncultured Pseudobdellovibrionaceae bacterium | reverse complement strand
GGTCGGGTGTGGAAGGACAGCAATGTCTGAAGCTAACTGATACTAATTGCTCGATCGATTTGAGTGTACATTAGGCTGCAGTATTTACTGCATCCGAAAGCGCGTAGTAATAAATTCATGTACGACGCAGCGTCAGCAACCAGTGTTTTAAATCAGGTCATATGTTTAAATGACTTGGTGACTATAGCGGGAATGAAACACGCGATCCCATTTCGAACTCGATTGTGAAAAATCCCAGCGCCGATGGTACTTCGTCTTAAGGCGTGGAAGAGTAGGTCGTTGCCAAGTCTTTTAAGCATATGCTTGATCTGAACATAACCTGTTTTATGATTTTTTCTCCTATTATCCTTTTTATTGACTTGTTTTTACTTGTGCGTCACATTGTGATCATGATGCATAACATTCCTCGTCCAGAATCAAAACAACTTATGCCTGATGACGCAAGACGTGTCTTTAAGGGATTAATCTTTGATGTTTATCACTATGATCAGATTCAATATGATGGTTCTATCAAGACTTTTGAACGTTTAAAAAGGCCTGATAACACGATTGTTTTTCCTGTCTTTGATGATGGACAGATTTTAGTTTCTATTCAGGAGCAACCAGGAATGAAATCTTTTATTGGGGGATTCGGCGGACGGGTAGAAGACGGTGAAGATCCTTTACAGGGCGCGAAGCGAGAGCTTTTGGAAGAGGCTGGATACACTGCGCGTGAATGGATTCTATGGAAATCTTTACAACCCATTTCTAAAATAGAATGGGCTGTATACGTTTTTATAGCTAAGGGCCTTGAATATACAGGTCATAATAGTCCGGATTCAGGAGAACGTATTCAAACAAGAAAAATATCATTTGATGATTTTTTACAATTAGGCCGTAATCCAGCATTTTCAGAACATGAAGTAAAAGACGATATATATGAAGCTCTTTTAGATCGTGACGCTTATACGATGTTAAAAAATCGTTTTTGTATATAGATTATAAAAATGGATAACATTCCTCGTCCAGAATCAAAAAGTCAGATGCCAAAAGACGTAAAACGTGTTTTTGAGGGTGTCATTTTTGATGTTTATCATTGGCCACAGGTCATGTATGACGGGTCGGTTGCCACGTTTGAATGCCTGAAGCGTCCTGATACCACCACGATTTTTCCTGTGCTGCCCGATGGGCGGATTTTGCTTTCAAAACAATTACAGCCAGATCGCGTCCGTCCCTTTGTCCATGCCTTTGGCGGCCAGATTGAGGATGGCGAAGATGTCATGGATGCTGCTGCGCGTGAACTGCGCGAAGAATCGGGGTATGCGGCCAAAAAATGGACCCTGTGGAAAGCCTATCAGCCGTATAGTAAAATCGATTGGGCGCTTTATGTTTTTATCGCGCATGGGGCGGAAAAGGTCGCGGGCCAAGATCTGGATCCGGGCGAAAAGATTGATGTTTTTGCGGTGACCTTTGATGAATTTGTCCATATGGTGATGGATGACGATTTTGCAATGATTGAAATTATGCCGGATTTATACCAGGCGCTTTTAGACCCCATGAAAATGCAGGTATTAAGAAAGATGTTTTTAGACATAGAATCGGAGCCGAATAAATGACTATTTCTCACGCTTTTCCCTACGAAGACCTGATCGATCAAACGCCAGATTGGCCAAAGCCAGGTGTTTTGTTTCGGGATATATCGCCCTTACTCGCACAAAAATTTAATGAAACGATTGCGGCGATGGGCGATCTGTTTACGGATGAAGAGCTGGCCACGGTTGACGCCTTTGTCGGTGTGGATGCGCGCGGTTTTATTTTTGCATCCGCGCTTGCGCAAAAATATGGGAAAAACTTGGTGATTGTGCGTAAGGGCGGAAAATTACCGCCCCCCAGCCACCAGGAATCCTATGCGCTGGAATACGGCTCGGCCGTGATTGAAATGAAACCGGCCGTCACGATACAGGGCCGTTCCCCGCGCGTGATTATTCTGGATGATGTGCTGGCGACGGGCGGAACGTTTAATGCGGCGGCAGATTTATGTGCGCGTTCGGGATACGATGTGATGGGATTAGCCGTTTTAATTAATCTGGCCTTTTTAAACGTATTTGAATGGAATGGATTGAAACCAAAAGCGGTGATAACGTATCATGACTAATCGGATGACTTTAAAGGAGGGGGTATAAATGCTGGGTATTATTGGCGGGACAGGGCTTTATCGTCTGGATGGATTAAATATTCTTGATCAGGTGGATGTAGATACCCCTTTTGGTGTTCCCTCTGCGCCGCTTGTACGTGCATCTTATCAAGGACGTGATGTCATTTTTTTGCCGCGTCATGGCGCGCACCATGATTTTCTGCCTCATGAAATCAACTACCGCGCGAATGTGTATGCGCTTAAAAAAATGGGTGTGCGTCAGGTGATCAGTGTATCTGCGGTTGGATCTTTACGGGCAGAACTTGAACCAGGGCATTTTGTTTTACCCTTCCAATATATCGATTGGGTACGGGGTGGGCGCGAAAAATCCTTTTTTGAAAAGGGGATGCCGGCGCATGTGTCGATGGCGCGCCCTGTTTGTCCAGAACTTTACGATTATATTGTTAAAATAGTGCGGGATCAGAATATGCCTTTGCACATCAACAAAACATATGTTTGTGTGGATGGACCACGATTTGGAACGGCGGCTGAAAGCCATATGTTTCGTGCGCTGGGGGCTGATATCATTGGTATGACGAATGTGCCAGAAGTGTTTTTGATGCGTGAGGCGCAAATTTCATACGTCAGTTTATGTATTGTGACGGATTATGATGCATGGCAAGACGATCCAGCATTGCATGCGGATACATCTGCTATTTTGGCACGCTACGGTAAAAGTTTAGGGCAGGCGATGTCGATTTTGCAAGCAATCTTATCGGGGGAAAGACCTCCGCAATCTGATTTTGTGTGCACAGCTCTTGCTGGAACGTTAATGCGTGATCCTGATATTCTTGGGACGGGTCAACGATCTATATGGGATGTATTGTCAGCATAGTAC
>CAZQLB010000142.1:0-3041 GCA_964593915.1 uncultured Pseudobdellovibrionaceae bacterium | reverse complement strand
AGGCAATATAGGGTGCCGGAAGATGTTCCAGAATACCAACCAAAATATCCTCTTGAAGTTCCGTAAAAACATCCGGATCCAATTCTGCAATATGATGAGACAGAAAATCTGCACGTTGCTGCTGGCCGATTTTTTCGATCAACTCGGCAACGTCAGTAGGGGTGAGGTCAGAGAGCAGGGATGAAACACGGGGGTGATCATCATCTGATAAAGCCTGGGTGATTTGTGCGATATCGCTATCGTCAAAATCAACGATCGTTTCAACATCAATATCAGCCACCGCAGGTTCGATTTCCTCTCGGTCAGGCGCTGGATCTGGATGGGGAATATCTGATTCAGAAGGAATATTATTATGCACAGGGGGCATTTCTTTTTCTTGATCAGGTACCATGGGATCCCCCCTTTCTATCTATAATAGGTTGTCGAATACAGGTTAAATCATATCATGTGATATTCGGATCGTGAATCAGAAAATTGCCCTTGCGACGAATAGCGCAAAGAAAACCCCCATCCATATGGATAGGGGTCATACTTTTAACAGTAAATAACAGGGAATTATCCCATAACGGTTAATTTGCGCTGTTTCGTCCCGGATGTGCGGGTGGGATCGGCTTGTTCCTCTTCGTGGATTTGGGCAGAAACGCAGGCCATTGCGGTTGCATTGGCAATCCCCAGTGGAGAGGCTGTATATGTCAGAATAAAGACAGGCTGTGCCACACCCAAAAGAATAGGTCCAACGGTGATCCCGTCGCCAAGAACTTTGAGCATATTATATGAAATATTGGCAGCGTCAGAATTTGGCATGACCAAAAGGTTGGCAGACCCTTTTAATGTCGATCCAGGCATGATCGCATCCCGTATTTCTTGTGATAAAGCTGCATCCGCGTGCATTTCTCCATCAATCATCAGACCCGGTTCACGGGTACGGATATCATGGTAAACGGACCGCATTTTCTGTGCGGCTTCATCGCGATGTGTTCCAAAATTGGAATGTGATATAAGGGCAACACGCGGTTCAATTCCAAACTTTCGAATTTCGTCAGAAGCCAAAAGTGTAACTTCGGAAATTTGAGACGCGGATGGTTCTGGGTTGACGTGTGTGTCTGTGATAAAGAAAGTTCCTTTTGGAATAATGACACACGACAAAGCCGCTGCTGTTTCAACACCAGGACGAAGACCGATAATATCAACCACATCATGATAATGTTTCATGAATTGACCGACAATACCGCAAATCATGCCATCGGCTTCCCCGCGGCGTACCAGCAAAGCACCAATGGCTGTGGTATTGGTACGCATGACGGTACGTGCAACCGCCGGGGTCACGCCGCTGCGGGCCATAATATCATGATAGGTTTGCCAGAAGTCACGGTAGCGTGGATCGTCTTCTGGATCGACGAGATCAAAATGTTCGTCGATTTTTATACGTAAGTTAAGACGTTCAATTCTGTTTTGAATAACATTTTTGCGGCCAATGAGAATAGGGCGGGCATAACCTTCATCCACGACGATCTGTGCGCCGCGCAGGACGCGTTCTTCTTCACCTTCGCAATAGACAATCTTTTTTGGTGCAGATTTTGCGCGGCTGATAATGGGCCGCATCAGGAAATTGGTGCGCATATTATGTTGGCGCAGCTTGCTTTGATATGAATCCCAATCTGTGATGGGGCGGGTTGCGACTCCTGTCTCCATCGCTGTTTTTGCCACCGCCATGGGAAGTTCAACCATTAAACGAGGGTCAAATGGTTTTGGAATTAAATAGGTGGGGCCGAAAACCAGGTTTTCATTGGGGTAAATGGCGGCAACCTCTGCTGGTACATCTTGACGCGTTAAATCAGCAAGGGCTTTGACACAGGCCAGTTTCATTTGTTCGTTAATTGTGGTGGCGCCAACATCCAACGCCCCTCGGAAGATATAGGGGAAGCATAAAACGTTATTGACTTGGTTTGGATAATCCGATCGTCCGGTACAAACCAAAACATCCGGGCGCACAGCTTTTGCTTGGTCGGGCATAATTTCGGGCGTGGGATTTGCAAGTGCCATAATTAAAGGATCTTTTGCCATTTTTTGAACCATTTCTGGTTTCAAGGCCCCGGCAGCAGACAGACCCAAAAAGATATCGGCGCCATCAATTGCATCCATAAGGGAGCGCGCAGGGGTATCCACCGCGTATCGTTCCTTTTCAGGGTCCATATTATTATTACGGCCCTTGTATACAACACCGTCGCGGTCACACACGATAATGTTTTCTTTTTTGATACCTGCCATAACCAAAAGATTGAGACATGCGATCGCAGCAGCGCCAGCACCAGATGTCACCAGTTTGACATCGCTCATTTTACGGCCCGCATATGTCGTCCAGTTTAAAATAGCGGCAGTTGTAATAATAGCTGTTCCATGCTGATCATCATGGAAAACAGGGATTTTCATTCGTTCACGCAGGCGGCGTTCCACTTCGAAACATTCGGGCGCTTTTATATCCTCAAGGTTAATGCCTCCAAAGCTGGGTTCCAACCGGGCAATAGTATCAACCAGATCGTCAACATTTGTTTCATCAATTTCGATATCGATTGAATCAATGTCGGCGAATTTTTTGAAAAGGACGGCTTTTCCTTCCATCACCGGTTTGGAGGCCAGTGCGCCAATGGCACCCAGTCCCAGAACAGCGGTCCCGTTTGAAATAACGGCAACAAGATTTCCGCGGGATGTATAATCATATGCCTTTGATGGATCGGCTGCGATTTCTTCACACGGAACGGCTACACCAGGTGAATAAGCCAAAGATAAATCGCGCTGTGTTGCCATGCCTTTTGTGGGGACGATAGCGATTTTACCCGGGCGGGGATTTTTATGATAGTCGAGGGCGCTCTCGGCTAGGGCGTCATTTTTACGTTCAATAAGGGTATCGTTTGACATATTTTGTTTTTATCCTTGAGAAATCATTATCAGCCTGAACGCGAGCAGAAAGCAGAGCCGAAAGAAAAAGAATGGTGCGGTCGAGAAGACTCGAACTTCCACGGGTTGCCCCACAGCGACCTCAA
>CAZQLB010000141.1:0-3087 GCA_964593915.1 uncultured Pseudobdellovibrionaceae bacterium | reverse complement strand
CCTGTGTTCAGCAGATTGATCGCCGACGTAAACATGTTTTGAGCATCGAAGATCCAATCGAATATGAACTGCGGTATACCACCCAGTGGCAGGTCAGGCCCGGAATGCCTGGGGGTGAGTTTTCGGATCTCATTCGTGCTGCCATGCGTCACGATCCTGATTATATTGTGATTGGGGAGATGCGGGATGGGTCAACGGTTGAAACAGCGCTAAAGGCTGCTGAATCTGGACATACCGTGATTTCGACCGTTCACGCAGATACGGCTATTCAGACTTTTGAACGTTTAAGATCCTTGATTCCGCCAGAACGGGATCGTTCACTAACCTTTACATTAGCGCAGCAGGTGCGGGCGATTTTAAACCAGCGTCTTGTTAAGACGTTATGCGGGGCTTGTGCACATCGATCTCAAGTTGGAAAGGTCATGGAGCCGGAAGATTATCATAAATTTGACCTTGAAGAAAAGCAGGAGGTACGTCTTCATAACCCGAGTGGCTGTGATTTATGTAACAGAACGGGTATTGGCGGGCGGACCCTTTTACTGGATGCGCTTTTGATTGACCTTGGACCTTCTAAGCGGAATGAGATTTACGAAACACTGATGAATAACGTAAACAATATTATCAATGTACCAGGTGTGCGTGTGCATTCGCGTCGGGATGGGCTGGTTGATTTGGTCAAATCTGGATTGGTCGATCCACGTTCTGCCTTGACGTATTTGGAAAGCTAAGAGGTTAAGCTCCATGCAACAATGGATCGCTGAAATAGCTTACGATACACCCTCTGGCCCGCGGGTAGAGGTTGAGACTTTTTACATGCCAACGATGGATGATGTTCGTTCGGAAGTCAGTAAAAAAGGCGGATATATTATGAATATACGCCCACATGAACGGTCTCCATGGGAACGATTGCTTGCACGATCAACATGGTTTCAGATTCAGCTTTTGCGTGGTATCCAGTTTCGGTCGATTTCGACGTCGCCGGGGGTGGCGTTTTGGCGTTTGATCCAATCCGAAACAAATCCGACGCGTCAAAATATTCTTGCCCCCGCGCGGGAGGCATTGTCACGTGGTCTTGGGGTGATTGATGCGATTAAATCATTGCGGGCATTTGATCATGGGATTGTGGCTATTTTGGCGGCCAGTGAACGATCGGGTAAGTTGGCCGAAGGGATACCGCATGCCATTCATGCCATTAATCAAAAGCGTAAAAACACGCGCGCGATTATGGGAACGATGGCGTGGCTTGCATTTGACGTTGTTACGATTGTGCAGTCTTTGGTGTGGGGACGGGGTATGATTTTAAACTGGTTTCGTGGAAATGCGCCAAAGGACCCTGCGGAACTTGAAAATTATAATCGTGTTGTTGGTAATTTGGAACTGACATGGGATGTCCTGATCTGGATTGCTTATGCGATGGGGGCGTTTATGGTCTGGTGCGTTATTTCTTTTATTATGAATAAAGGGAAACGTGACTGGCCGACGGCGCGGGCTGTTCGGCGTATACCCCTTATTTCCGGATATTTGCGGGATCTTGGGTTTACAGACAGTATGAATGCCGCGGCGCGTATGTTGCGGGGACAGGTGCCTATTAACGAAGCGCTGAAGCAATCGGCAGATGCCACGAATATTCCAGAGATTTCCTCGTATTGGGAAACGGCAAACCAAGAATTATCCCGCGGGGTTAATTTGGGGGCGGCATTGGACCGTCCGCCTTTAAGTAAATCTGAACGGTTAGAGATCGCGAGCTTGTCGGATCTTTCACAAGTTGCTACAGTAATGGAGGCGATTGCTGATTTGCGGGCGCAAGCATCAAAGGGGAAACATTCGTTGATCGTTTGGTGTGCGTTTTTCTTTACGGGGCTTTATTTGGCGATTGCATTTGGATCCGCTATTTATGCGTTGACAGTTATGAATATGAGTATGGATAGTATGCTAGGTGGTTTAATGGAAGGGCAGATGTAATGGCGGGTTCGGGGCAAACAAATCCATCTTCTTCTGGATATGGCACGGGTGGTGGCGCGCGCGCGCCGGCGGAACCGCTGCGTCCCGGTCTTTTGGATCGTTTGGCGGGTGAGGCTAATGTTTTTGTCGGCGACTTGAAACCCTATTTACCGTATGAACTTATTGGCGGGGTTGTCCCGGCTGTGCCTGGTTTGGAAGATGAAGCGGTGTGGAATGCGGCATCTCAGGCGTGCGGGACAGAAAAAGTACACTATGTCTATTCGATCGATGAAGGCAGATGCTGGTATCTGGCCTGTCCATCTGCGGCATTGGCTTCTGCCCCGGATACGTGGTGTCCGCTGGCTTCTGCCCTTCCGGGGAATAGTGAATATTGGGATAAGGAAACTGTTTATATTTATGAAAACGAGGGGGCGGCTTCTGCTTTAAGGTGGGATCAGGAAACGGGACGGATGCAGGTTTTTGTAGGAGCATCTCGTACACTGCTTCCTCGTATTCAAACCATGGATGCCAATTTTGTGGCCATTAATGCGGCTGTTGCCCAAATTGTACCGTGGCGGAATCGGTCGCTGCGATCTGAACAATTATCACGCGCATCTGCGCGCTCACTTTTGGTTTCTGGTGTTATTTTTAACCTATTGCTTTTACTTGTTCTTTTTGTGATGTTCTTATCTACGGCGCTTGTAGATCGCAATCTTCAAGATGTGCGTGCCCAATCAGAGGAGGCCTCGACCAAGCTGATGGAAGGAGCCTATATGGCTCTTCAGAACAAGGTTTCAACACATCTTATTCGTATTCAACAACTTTTGGATGAACTTCAAACCATTGATGGAACATTGGTGCGTTATGAAGTTGATAAAGATGGAACATTGACGTGGGAGGCTTTGGTTCCTGCGTCTTATAGCGGCGGCGTTGGATCGATTAAAGGGAGGGTCCAGCAAGGGATCGAAAAAGATGGACGTGTGCGTATACAGGGGAAAAATTAAGGTATAGTTTAATAAAAATCATATGATAATCAATGAGATATTAAATATATTGCATTTAAAATAAGAAAAGGTCAGTAAAAGGTTATGGCAAAAAAAAGTGCACTTGGAACGTTTGATTGGAAGGTGATAAACACTTATCTGT
>CAZQLB010000140.1:0-3100 GCA_964593915.1 uncultured Pseudobdellovibrionaceae bacterium | reverse complement strand
GCTTTCCCCCGTGAAAAAATCGGAAATCCACCATATTTATCCTGATGATGACGAAAGCGCCCCTCAATGATTATGAAACGCCGGCATAAGCGGCGCATCCATCACAAGGCCCGCGAATTTATATGGCCCAGCATGGGGTGGAAGCGCACGTTCCGATATTTTAAATTACGGCTTTCAAGAATTCAGGACCATCCAAAGAAAATTGCGCGGGGTATCGCATCCGGTGTTTCTGTTTGTTTTACCCCCTTGCCCTTTACCCATTTTATTCAATCCGTTGTACTGGCGGCATTGACGCGCGGGAATGTGCTGGCTGCTTTGATCGTATCCTGGATTGGTAATCCATGGACCTATCCTTTTATGTGGTGGGCAGCATACAAAGTTGGGGTGTATACCTTTGGCCAGGTGGGGTGGCACGTTCCGGATTTACCATCCGACTACACGTTTGAAATGTTTTGGGATGTTCTGCGGACCGACCCTATTCCTTTGATGCTCCCATGGATTGTAGGGGGTTATATCATGACAGCTCTGTCATGGATTGTCGTTTACTTTATATCAAAACCGATTGTTGCAACCGCACAAGGTAAACGTTTAAAGGCACGGTCCGCCCGGCGCAAAAACCGAAAAGAGCAGAAATAGGCATGATTATTGGAATCGGCACAGACATTGTTATCATTGACCGCATTAAAAAGATGCTGGAAACATCGGGAGACGCCTTTCTTGCGCGCTGTTTCACAGAAAACGAACGCGCTTTTCCATCTGCCCACCCGCAAGCACCAGCACACTATGCAAAACGTTACGCGGCAAAAGAGGCGGCAGCAAAAGCGCTGGGCACCGGGATCGGGGACGGCGTAACCTTTCAAGATATCGAGGTAACAAGCCCCCCACACACAGCCCCCACCCTATCTCTCACAGGACGGGCCCGCGACATTGCGTGCCAAAAGGCAGGAGGAATGTTCCCAACCCTTCACGTCACGTTATCAGATGACCACCCAGCAGCCGTTGCATTTGTTATTCTGGAAACAAAGGAACAAAACCTTTGAACACTCACAAAAAAGGGGTATAACCCCTGGAAAAAAGTTGAAACAATCCTCAGAATGTGATAATAATCCTATTTATGACTGAAATTGATACAAAAACACCCGAAACAAAAAAAGAGAGCTGGTCCGAACTGGCTAAAACGGCCCTGATCGCACTGCTTTTGGCCGTAATGATCCGTAGCTTTGCATGGGAACCATTCAATATCCCATCAGGGTCTATGTTCCCCACCTTGATGATCGGGGATTATCTGTTTGTCGATAAATACCCCTATGGGTACAGCCGTTATTCCTTTCCATTTGGCATGATGCCGATCGAGGATCGGATCTGGACCCAGCACATGCCAAAACGGGGAGATGTAATTGTTTTCAAACTGCCTACCGATACATCAACAGACTATATAAAACGCATTATTGGTATGCCGGGCGATAAAATCCAAGTGATCAACGGACGCCTGTATATCAACGATAAAATGATTGAACGCACCCCACTTGGATACGAACGCCTTGATAATGGCGGTGGAACAATGCTAACTGTTATGCGATACCGCGAAACCCTGCCGGAGGGGATAACACACGATATATATGAGGAATCGGATACGGGCCCCTTGGATAACGCCGGCCCCTTTTATGTACCAGAAGGTCATTATTTTGGCATGGGGGATAACCGGGATAATTCAAGAGACAGCCGCGTCATGGATTTGGTGGGCTATATCCCCTTTAAAAACATTGTCGGCCGTGCCAGCCTGATTTTCTTTTCTGTATCCGGATCTTCTCCATTCTATAAAGTATGGGAATGGCCATTTGACATTCGCTATAGCCGATTAATGCAAGCCATTGGCCCCGAAAACAAAGGATCTGTAACCGCCACCACGACGGTCCCATCGGCCTATGCCCAGGATCAAAAACCATGATTCTATCCGCCGCCGCCAGCTGTGAAATTTTTAATCCCCATGGGGTTATATTTAGAAACAAAGATCTATTAAGATTGGCCCTAACCCACGCCAGTAAAAGCAAAAGCCAGAATAACGAACGGCTGGAATTTCTGGGCGACCGTGTTTTATCCCTGACCCTTGCGGATATTCTTTATACCCGTTATCCATTGGAGCCAGAAGGTGATTTGGCCCTGCGCCACGCGGCACTGGTCCGCGCCGATACCCTGGCTCAAATTGCACGTACCCTCAATATCGAAGCGCATTTGACATTAAGCCCGGGGGACAAGGCAGCCGGAACGGGGCGACTTGAAAACGTGCTGGCTGATGCGCTGGAATCTCTGCTGGGGGCGCTTTATCTGGATCAGGGATATGATGTGTGCGCACCGCTGATCCAAACATTGTGGAGTGATGCCATTGACTCTATGCCCATGCCCCCGCGAGATCCGAAAACGCAGCTTCAAGAATGGGCACAAAGCCGTAATCTAGGGCTTCCGAAATACACCGAAAAAAGCCGCAGCGGCCCCGATCATGCCTTGATATTTGTGGTAGAGGTGCAGCTTCCCGGCCATTCTCCACAAATAGGAAAAGGCGCAAGCCTGAGGATTGCGGAAAAAGCAGCCGCCAGCGCGTTTTTAAAAGAGATTGAAGAGGAAACTTCAAAATGACCGCGCCACATAATAACACGTCTGATAAAGCAATCTGCGGATCCTGCGCCATTATTGGGCCAACAAATGCCGGAAAATCCACCCTGATGAATACCATTCTGGGCACAAAAGTCAGTATTGTATCGCGCAAAGTGCAAACCACCCGTTGCCGTATTCAAGGGATTTATTCAAAAAATAACGTACAAATTATATTTGTCGATACCCCTGGTCTTTTTAATGCAAAACAAGCATTGGACCACGCCATGCTGCGCGAAGTTTGGCAAACACTTGAAGACACGGATGCCGTGTTACTGGTTGTGGATGCATCCGCAAAAAACGGGTTGCCAGAGCAAGCGATCGCAAAATTGGCAAAACGCAGAAATCAAGACCAACCCATTTTTTTGGCATTAAACAAATGCGATGACATCCATCCCAAAGAAAAACTTTTAAAACTGGCCGGACATGCCATGACCCTATTGCCCTTTAC
>CAZQLB010000139.1:0-3205 GCA_964593915.1 uncultured Pseudobdellovibrionaceae bacterium | reverse complement strand
GGGATGAACTGGATCTGGACCTTTATGTTCTTTACGTTTCATTGGCTGTTGGTCAGTTTTATATGGATTGTCGCCCTGGATATCATGGTCGCGGCAACGATCTGGGTGTCCTGGCGGGTATCACGGCCGGCCTCTATTTTACTTATTCCTTATTTGATGTGGGGACTTTTTGCGGCGTATTTGTCCGGAACCATATGGGTTTTGAATTGAACAGGTTCCAATCCTCACCGACCATAGCTATTATGTAGTTTATAAACACCCCCCAACACCTCCGAAGATACAGTCTTAGTCTCCCTCTTCTTCTCCGTTCTGGTGTATAGAATACTCCCCTGTAAGGTAGGTTATAATTTGGTCTTTATCCTTAATCTTACGGGCAGCGCGGGTGTTTGCGTTCTTCAAAATATCTGCATTTTCTACTTGTGACTCTTCAAGGGCGGTTGCGGCTTCTTTTTGTGCTTTTTTTAAAGCAATCGCTGCCTTTATTTGGACGTCTTGGATATCTTCTTCAGGATAATCGACCTGATTTTGTCGAAGATTATGGGCAACTTTATTCTGATCGATTTTGAGTTTACTGGCGCGATCTTCCTGGTTTTTTTTAAGGATCTGAGCACTTTTTTCTTGAATTTTATTTTCTGTAATATGAATAATTTTTTGGTCCATAGCAGTTCTCCTTCCGAGAATACAAAAAGGCAATACCCATGCCCTCAACGGTGACTGGCTGTGGTGACGATAAAATGACCTGGATCAGCTGGTATGTGTTCATGCTACTCTTTTTACGGAGAATACAATACAAAAATCGGTATTTGGATACAGATATGTTTTTTACACCCTGTTAATTCCCTGTCTGTATGATGGGGGTGGGTCTTGTCCAAAAGCCCGCAGACACATAGGTATAATTATGTCAAAAAATACATTCAAAATCTCGGATACAGAACTTGACGATCTGATCCACAAATATTGCCGTGACTTTACCGAACTGGATCGTCTGGGGCGGTATGATCCGATTACGGGCCGGGATGAAGAGGTGGAGCAAGCGATTTTAACCCTTTTGCAAAAGGGGCGTAAAAACGTCATGTTGTTGGCCCCGGCGGGGGTGGGGAAAACAGCGCTTGTTGTGGCCTTGGCCCAGGCGATTAACCGCGGGGATGTGCCGGATTTATTAAAAGGCGCGCGGGTGCTGGAACTGGATTTGGCCTCGATGGCGGGGGGGACATCGGGTCCCGCGGAATTTCAGGGGCGTTTTCTTCCCCTGTGCCGCGGTATTGCGGAACGATACCACGATAAATCATATCCCCGCATGATCATGTTTATTGATGAGATTCATACAATTATGCCAACGGTTGAAGGGTCCGCCTACCGCGGGTTATCAGAGGTGATGAAACCTTATTTAACGGTTGGGGATTTATATGTGATAGGGGCCACCACGCGGGATGAGTTTCGGATGTTTGTGGCGGTTGATCCGGCGATGGACAGACGGTTCCAGAAAATTTTTCTCGAGGTGCCGGATGTGCCGCAAACAATTAACATTCTTAAAAATCTGCGGGCGGGGTATGAAAAACACCATAACGTGACCGTTCCGGATGATATTATTGAACAGATCGTCAAATTGACGAACGAGTTAATGCGCAAGCGTAATCAGCCGGATAAATCAATTATTGTGATGGATGCCGCGTGTGCCCACACGGTTCGGAATTATGGGACGGGCATTCCGCTGAAGATTGAAAGCGTGCATTACATGATTTCCAAAGAGACAGGCATTTCGGCAGGCGCTTTGGCGGAGTAATTTTTCTTTTCCAAGGAAATAATACTTAAGGCGCCAATATTTTGCACCATCTGGTTTGACATGAAGGTAGAGGCCGCCGCCGTCAGTTTTCTTATATGCCTTCTCCTTTGGTTTTGCATTTCGACATGCCACATCTGTTAGTTTCATGAAGTACCCCTATTTTCTTGTGGTAAGTACCCCTAAAAATTTGATGTACCCCGAAAATGTACCCCCATTTTTTCTGGCTGTAAATGGATGGGGCTGGAAGTTACAGGATCTTTAAAATTCAAATAAAGCCTTATTTTATAAGGGTTTTATGAACGTCTATGGACGGTGATGAACGGTCATGGAGGGGAAATTGGAGCGGGTGAAGGGAATCGAACCCTCACGGCCAGCTTGGAAGGCTGGAGTTCTACCATTGAACTACACCCGCTTTGCGCCGATAAAGGCGCATAAAAATGGTGGACCTGAGCAGGATCGAACTGCCGACCTCCTCATTGCGAACGAGGCGCTCTCCCAGCTGAGCTACAGGCCCAAGATCCATCAAATCGGTGACAAGGGTTATAGCATAAAAAAAGCCTTTGCCAATAGAGAAAATAGGGCTGAAAGCATAGAAAAAAATCGATATACTTGTTCTTTCAACGCCGTTCGCTCTTTTTTAATAAAAGACAATAGATTAGGGCTGTTTTTATTTTGGATTTGGTTGGGATAAAGTGTGTATGTGATCGTTCCAGAAAGAACCGCTGGTTTTTAAAGAAGGTTTTTGGACAAAAACAGGTGTCCAACCTTTAAATTCAGGTCTTTCTCTTATCATTCTCTCTACAGATTTTACAGTCCTCTCCCAATCATAAAAGTGCCAATCATGGTTAGGATTCATTGTTATTTTTTGAGAGTTCATATCGTGTAAAAATAATGACGATACGATTATTTGACCATTTATTGTAATAGCAACTTGATTGATGCCAGTATTTGCTGATGTGGTATAGGTAAAAGCATCTGCCCATGGATGGTTTTCCCCAAAGTTGAACTGAATACTTTTCGCGCCAGCATAATGTTCTCTTAAGGGTTCTGGTATTTCAAATTCTATTAATCCTCGTAAATATTCTTTCTTTTCAAATTGACCGATATGGAATCTTATGGGGTTGCCAAATACTGCCTTTAGATGTCTTTCTATATCGTAGAAGGTCTGATCAGAAATGTTTATAAATATATCGATATCATTTATTTCAGGATCCAGTCCCAAAACATGCTGCATATAGAGCCCGCGGGGGAAGCCGCCGCCAATACACATATTTCTAGTCCCCATAATATCCGAAGCTACCTTCAAAACCTTTATGGCTGAGGGGGGGATAGATAAAGGGGGAAAACCTATATCATTCTGGTGTAAAAAAGAGGAGGTTAAGCTGCTCATGGATTTTATATACATAAAAAAGATATAATAGT
>CAZQLB010000138.1:0-3212 GCA_964593915.1 uncultured Pseudobdellovibrionaceae bacterium | reverse complement strand
TAACGCATCATTCAAGGCCCGCGCCTTCTCAACAGATGGTCAAATCGACAGCGACTATTCCGCTCATGAGCTGAAAATCGGCGTGCGGTATATGTTTTAAGTCATACTATTTTAGAAGAATTCATCTTAACTCCTCAATAACCCTGGTCAATAATGCCAGGGTTTTTTTTGAACCTCCTTATATCAATCGATATCCTCCGAATGCGGGTTCATATTCCAGTACAGGAACGGGAGCGTTGGCAAAGACCCCCCTGACTTTGGGGCGTAGATATTTTAATCCATCATCATGATAGGATGTCAGAACAAGCATGGTTCCCCAGTAGCGCCATACGAAAACCGTATTTGGATAGATTTTTCCTCTAATGAAACTACTCTGGGGGCATAATTGGGGGCATTGTATGAATAATGAATAAAATATTATTATATATTCCAAATACTTAAACGCTTATTTCTATTGAGGCCGGCCCACCAATTTGTTTTTCAAGAAGAAATAGGGAAAATCCAGATTGAACCGTATTGTTTTCTTGTAATTTATGAGACGTCTTAACGTCGCTAAGGCGTAATGATGTCCTTGTGTTTTATAAAACAACCCCATAGACTTTCGATATGACCGATTCCGAGATCATTGAAATTATTCGTGAAGCCATTTGGGTGACCATTGTGATTGGCGCTCCTGTCATGCTTGTTGGGCTTTTTGTTGGGGTCGCCATTGCGCTGATCCAAGCATTGACGCAGATTCAGGAAATGACGTTGGTTTTTGTCCCGAAAATTTTGGCCATGTTTGCCGCCTTATTCGTTGTTCTTCCGTTTATGACAACAATCTTAATTGATTTTACCCAGCGGCTGGCCGATAAAATGATCGCTGGCGGCCCATAGCGGGGAACCCTGATGTCGATTATTGAAAATTTTGTGGCCTTGCAAGTGACCGCGTTTATGCTCACATTTGTGCGTCTGGGCACGGCTGTGATGCTCATGCCTGGGGTGGGGGATTCCTTTGTCCCCGCGAATATCCGTCTTTATTTTTCATTGGCGCTGTCACTGGTTTTAATGCCAATTATTGCGATGTATATGCCGGCCCCTGTCCCGACCGGCACGCTTTTAATTGCAACGATTTTTACAGAATTTATGATTGGTGCCTTAATCGGAACGGTCGCCCGCATTTTGATGTCGGCCACCGATACAGCCGGGATGATTTTATCGTTTCAAACGGGGTTATCAAACGCCCAGCTGTTCAACCCGCAAATGGCAACCCAAGGATCATTGATGGGAGCTTTTGTGTCGGTTTCGGCGGCGTGTATTCTTTTTAGCATGGATATGCATCATTTGATGATCAGGGGGCTTCTTGAAAGTTATACCTTATTTCCCTTTGGTCAGATGCCGGATAGTGGTTCAATGGCCGAAGTGGTTGTGAAAATGCTTCTTCATGCATTTGATATTGCGGTTCAAATGTCGGCACCGCTTTTGATCACTATTTTTATTTTGTATGTCAGTATGGGCGTTTTATCAAAACTGATGCCCCAGCTTCAGATTTTTATGATTGTCATGCCCGCACAAATTATGTTGTCACTTTTGGTTTTAATTTTATCATTTGGGGCGATGATGACTTATTTTACAAATCAATACGGTATGACGATAAGCCAATTCCTTGGAGGA
The DNA here is from genome assembly GCA_964593915.1 of uncultured Pseudobdellovibrionaceae bacterium. Taxonomy (GTDB): domain Bacteria; phylum Pseudomonadota; class Alphaproteobacteria; order Micavibrionales; family Micavibrionaceae; genus CAZLPZ01. The sequence continues at coordinate 1,559 of CAZQLB010000138.1, read as the reverse complement.
CGATAGGCGATGGCGGATGAAGACCAGGACCAGTCATCAAAGACAGAAGACCCGACCCAGCATAAATTAGATGAAAGCCGCAGGCGCGGCCAGGTCCCGTTAAGTCGCGAGGTCAATACCTGGATTTTACTTTTGGCCTCAACGTTTGTTGTGACCAATATGGGGGATGATATTGCCCGTTCGCTGACTGTTCATTTACGGTATTATTTGGAATTTGCGCACAGTATGCCAACGGGACCAGGGGGGATCGCGGCTGTCTTGATGGACAGTTTTGTGGTGACGTTTTCGGATATTTTTATCGCTTTTATTGTTTTAATAATTGCGGCTTTTGCGGGGCCATTCGCCCAGGTGGGTCCTTTGTTCTCACCAGAAACGATTAAACCGTCATTGCAAAAAATATCGATTATAAAAGGGGTTGAGCGTCTTTTTTCGATGAAATCGATCATCGAATTCTTAAAAGGATTGATCAAGATTACGGTTGTGTCCGTCGTGACGTATTTTATCCTGAAACCTTATTTGCCAAATATTGAACATATGGTTGGTGTTCCGATGTCCTTATTATTACAGGATATGATGATGATGACCACGCGTCTTCTAACGGCGATTTGTGTGGTTATGATGATCTTTGCGGGACTTGATCTGGCGTATCAGCGGTTTGAATATTATCAACGTCAGCGCATGACAAAAGATGAATTAAAGGATGAAATTAAACAGACAGAAGGGGATCCGGCGGCCAAGGGACGTTTGCGCCAACTGCGCCTTGAACGGTCCAAACGCCGGATGATGCAAAGTGTCCCCACCGCAGATGTGGTGATTACAAACCCGACGCACTTTGCCATCGCGCTTCAGTACGACCCCGATAAGATGGCCGCACCAAAAGTTGTTGCCAAAGGCGCGGATTTCTTGGCCGCCCGCATTCGTGAAATCGCCAAGGAGCATAAAATTGAAATTGTAGAAAACCCTCCGCTGGCCCGTGCCCTCTATGAAAAAGTAGAAGTTGATCAATATATCCCGATTGAATTGTACAAGGCGGTGGCTGATGTGATTTCTTATGTCTTCCGGAAATCAGGGAAATTAAAAAAGACATAATGTTATTAGGGGTGTCGACACTTTCTAGAGGTTCTTTGAGAAAAAAAGAGGGATAAATATCCCGAAAACATCTGGGGATGAAAATAGGTATAGCCTCGCCTTTCCCCTTGAAAAACAGACGTAATCTGTCATCCTGAAGAAACGATGACGATAAACATTGATAATGCTGTTTTTATTGCCCGCCATCATAAAATGGTGATGGATCCGCCAGAAACATCAAGACGGCGTATTACGCCGCTTTTGGTGTTGCTGTTTGCGCTGGGGTATGTTGCGATTTTTCTTGTTCTGGCTTTTTTGCTGGGGATGTATGACCATGTGATGTGGCTTGGGGTTATTCTTTTCTTTCTGGCCTTTATTGCTGCCTTTATTTCCAAAAGACTTTACCATTTATTGAAGCTGCGTGAAAAAGAACGCAGTATTCTTAAAACAATGATTGAGCAAAGCAGTATCGGACGCATGATCACCGATGC
>CAZQLB010000137.1:0-3241 GCA_964593915.1 uncultured Pseudobdellovibrionaceae bacterium | reverse complement strand
CATCCAAATCATCCGCCACTTCGGAAATTGTCCGAAAAGCAGAGGCCGATTTTTGAGATTTTACCCGCTCCAATCCTTGATCCATTCCGTGGGTTTCCCCTTCGGTCATATTGGATGGATTGGCGTAAAGCGTTTGTGATGACATGTATACCCCCATAAATGATGGTCAAGACAAAAAAGAATAAAAAACAATGGAAAATGAACGCGATAAAGAATTAATCAGCAGCGCGCTTGCCATTCATGCGATCCTTTAAAACGTGGGATGCATGAAAGGTCAAAACCTTGCGCGGCGTAATCGGCACCTCAACCCCGGTTTTGGGATTGCGGCCAATACGTTCACGTTTTTGACGAACAGAAAAGGTACCGAAAGACGAGAGTTTCACTTCTTCTTCACGGACCAGAGCATTCGCGATTTCCAGAAAAAGAGATAAAACCAGATCCGACGATTCATTGCGCGACAGCCCAACCTGTTCATAAACGGCTTTGGCTAAATCTGCGCGGGTGAGTGTTTGTGTGCTCATTGCTTTAGCACCCCTATCAAAATAAGTTTTGGAATAGGGGTACGCTAGACCTGATTAAATCAGGTGTCAATCCCATCACCCGTCATTTATCCACAGAAAATCAAGGGGCTGCCGGATATTTTTAAGACAAGACAATCTTGAGTTGTTTATCTATTCCACGGCATGCGCGCCAGCAAAAGCCCCATGCCGCAAGTATCGGTCACACCAGCAAAGACCAATCCAGCACCAATAAAGGCCGATAGGCCATAAAATCCAGGATGGACAAGCGTACCCAGCAAAACCCCAATCACGACCAAGGCCCCCGCCAAGATTCTTACCTGCCGTTCCAGCGATATCACGCGCGCATGGCCTGAAATAACGGGCATTCCCATCTGGGCACATCCAATAATCCCGCCATCAATAACCCGCACATTCGGATACCCAGCAGCGACAAAGGCATCCGCCGCACGTGCCGCCCGCCCCCCTGCCCGGCATAAAAGGTACACGGTTTGGTCTGGTGCAATACCGCGCTCTTTCACAAATGCCGCAACGTCCAGCTGATCAAGCGGAATATGGCAATGCGGCATATCCAGCGCCGCCTGGTCATGTTCTGGCGCTGTACGCACATCCAGGACAAGGCACGAGCCATCAGATTTAAGGGATAAAGGAGAAACACATTCAGGCATCACAAAACATCCTGGTCATTTGTATAAAAAAAGAAAAAAGAGAAGGGGGGGGATTATACCCCCTGCCCCGCTGCATCTGCTGTAAACTGATCAAACGAACGCAGCGCATCCGCCGCATACATCAAGGAAGGCCCTCCCCCCATATAAATGGCCATCCCAAGCACTTCGGCGACTTCTTCACGCGTGGCCCCCAGATCACGCAGGGCCTTGGTATGAAAACCAATACACCCATCACAACGGGTAGATACACCAATAGCCAGGGCAATAAATTCCTTTGTTTTCTTGTCCAAAGCGCCGTCACGCGTCGCCGCGCCAGACATCGCATAAAATCCGGTCAAAGTATCAGGAATAACAGCCTTCAATTGTTTGACATAGGCCGTAATATCCGCTGTAATCGCACTATATTCTTTTGTCATGATAACCTCTTTTCTATAGCGATAATATCAGTTGCATATATCCTCATATTAGTATATCATTTAAGTGATAGCAAGAAAAAAATGAACACAACAATTTCTCATCAGGCAGACACTGCCGCCGCTTTTCTAAAAGGGATGGCCAATCCGAACCGTCTCAAGGTCCTTTGTGTGTTGATCGAGGGAGAAACATGCGTCACCGACATCCTTGCGCATCTTGATATCTCGCAAACAGCTTTATCCCAGCATCTTGCAAAGCTGCGCACAGAGGGAATCGTAGATTATCGCCGCGATCACCGTACGCTGTATTATTTTATCAAGGATCAAAAAGTAAAAGAAATGATGCGCATCCTGCATCAATTTTATTGTGCATAAAACTATACTGATAAAAGCGTCTACATCCGGACTAAAACAGCGCCCCAGGTCAGGCCAGCGCCCAAAGCCTCCATCAGTACCAGGTGCCCGGGCTTAATCCGCCCGTCCCGCACAGCAACATCAAAAGCAAGCGGAATAGACGCCGCCGATGTATTCCCATGCTGATCCACCGTCAAGATGACTCGATCCATGGGCAGCCCTAATTTATCAGCCGTCGATGTAATAATACGCACATTCGCCTGATGCGGGACAAGCCAATCCAAATCAGATACGGGAATACCGGCTTTATCCAATGTTTGCTGTACAATTTCCACCATATGGGTCACGGCGTTACGAAAGACTTCCTTGCCCTCCATTTTTACAACACCGGTGGTTTTTGTCGTTCCTGGCCCGCCATCCGCATATAAAATATCCCGTTTTGTGCCATCGGCAGACAATAAACTGGCTAAAATACCGCGATCAGAGGAACCGGAATTATCTTGTCCCACAACAACGGCCCCGGCACCATCCCCAAAAAGAACGCAGGTGGTCCGGTCATTCCAATCCAGAAGATTCGTAAATCGTTCAGCCCCAATGACCAGCATATTTCTGCACACGCCGGCCTCAACCATATGGGTTGCAACAGAAAGGGCATATACGAATCCAGAACACACAGCCTGAATATCAAAAGCAACAGATGGAGCAACACCCAAATTCGCCTGCACCATTGTGGCAACAGATGGAAAGGTGTGATCAGGTGTTGTGGTCGCAACAATAATGCCATCAATATCCGGAAATGAAAGTGACGCAGCAATCATCGCCTTGCGCGCGGCTTCGGTCGCCATAAAGGATGTAGGCTCATCATCCCCCGCACAGTGACGCGCCGAAATTCCCGTACGCTGAACAATCCATTCATCACTGGTATCCACGCCGCGTGCAGCCAGATCATGATTCGTGAGTTTCTGACGCGGCAGATACGAACCTGTTCCCTTGATAATAGCTTTTACCATCAAGAGACCTCAGCTGTGACAGAGGTTAAAAACGATTCCTGATTCATAACATGATCGATTTCTGCCGCAACTTTATCATTAAACTTGTTATGAACAAGATCAGCCGCGACAAGAATAGCATTCGCAAACCCAACATCATCGGTGCCGCCGTGGCTTTTGACACAGACACCGTTCAACCCCAGGAACATGCCACCATTGTAAAGCCGCGGATCAAGACGTTTTTTAAGCCGGCCCATCGCACCAGCCGAAAACCAGTATCCCAAAACAGACCAAAACGA
>CAZQLB010000136.1:0-3271 GCA_964593915.1 uncultured Pseudobdellovibrionaceae bacterium | reverse complement strand
GGCCTGGTTTAGTCGCCGCCCGAACGATGTATAGCGCGCTCCCAGCCGAAAACGCCGCAAGCATCACAAAAACCAATATCCACAGGTATATACGCCATCTCATGAGCATGATTTTCCATCGATCATCGCCAAACAGCAACCCATTTCGGTTAAAAACCCATAATTACACACAAAAAACTTGACATCCCCCTGGAAAATCGTTAACAAACCGGCTATAAACACCAAGATTATTGGTTTGAAGATAAAGGATTAACAGAACTATGGCCAACCACAAATCATCCAAGGCACGGATTATCCGCAACGCGAAAGTGAGCAAAATCAACTCTGCGCGTCGCAGCATGATCCGTACTTTTGTTAAAAAAGTTGAACTTGCCGTTGCTGCTGGCGATGCACAAGCTGCAAAACAGGCATTTATCGAAGCACAACCCCACATGCAACGTGGCGTCGCAAAAGGCGTCATGAATAAAAAGGCTGTGTCCCGTAAAATGTCGCGGCTAACCTCCTGCATTAAGAAAATCGAAAAAGCGGCTTAAGCTTTTTTATCTTCCCTTTCTTTCAGATTATTTCACGTTTTAGCTTCCGAAAAATATTTCGGAGGCTAAAAGTGTTTTTCAAAAACACTTTTGTGAAAAAAACTTGCGAATTTTTTGTTCTTGTTTTGATCTTATTGCAAAGCCTCAGATTTGTGCTATACCTGAACACATCAGCGACAAATTAACTCATCTCTGCCCTGCTGCAAGGGTATCAGACCGATGAAAGGAATTAACCTCACGCCTTAAGGCATACCATACTCTCGTATGAAATGTTTGGGCGTGGCGGAGGGGTGTGACCTTGTTTTTCCCTTCTCAAAAAGGGAACGTCAGGGCGATTGCAGCACAGATGAATGATGCATGCGAAAGCATGCCGTACCTGCCAAACATGTGTTTGGACGGACGGGGTTTTTTGCGCGCTCGATCCTTCGGATCAGACCAGCGGACGTTCTTTCCGCCGATCTGGTTCACTGCCAACCGATAACACATATTGAAACGAGGACGAAACTATGATCGAAGCTGGGGGAAAAACAGTGGATCTTCAACAACAAACCGATGTGCACGCGACATCTTTCTATCCTTCACCAGAAATAAAATCTCTATGGAATGATGTTCAAAATGATCTGCGTACCGAATTTGGCGAAGCCATTTTCCGCAGCTGGCTCAAATCTCTGACACTTCAGGCTTATTACCACGGCACACTTGAAATATCCGTTCCAACCCGTTTCATGAAAGACTGGATCGCCTCTCATTACGTGGCCCGTATGCTGGAAATGTGCACAGCAAAAAATGCAGACATTCGCCGCATTGAAATTGTTGTAGTGGCTTCCGCCCAAACAGAAGCATCCATCCCCTCGTTTCAATCCGAAAAATCAAACGCCAATACAAAATCCGCCAATATGATTGCCCTGGACCCAGAAATGTCGTCCCCGCTGGATCCGCGTCTGACATTCGATACCTTTGTTGTGGGAAAACCAAATGCGCTGGCTCATGCCGCCGCTCTGCGTGTTGCCGACAGCGAAGCGATCCCCTTTAACCCTCTGTTTCTATATGGGGGAATTGGCGTCGGAAAAACCCACTTGATGCACGCGATTGCCCATCGTATCCGCGCTCAAAACCCAAAAAAGACCGTTTTATATCTTTCTGCCGAAAAATTTATGTATCAGTTTGTCAAAGCGTTACGCGCACAAGATACCATGGCATTTAAGGAACAGCTCCGGTCCGTTGACATCTTGATCATGGATGATATCCAATTTATCAGCGGTAAAGAATCCACTCAGGAAGAATTTTTTCACACCTTTAACGCCTTAATTGACCAAAATAAACAAATTATTATTTCAGCGGACAAAGCCCCTTCCGACCTCCAAGGATTGGATGAACGTCTGCGTTCCCGTCTGTCATGGGGATTGGTTGCGGATATTACCCCATCCACTTATGACCTCCGCCTCGGGATCCTGGATGCAAAACGTAAATTGCTTTCGGCAACAGTTCCTGACACCGTTCTTGAGTTCCTCGCATCAAAAATAACAAGTAATATCCGTGAATTAGAAGGCGCTCTGAATAGAATAGTTGCGCATTCAGATGTCACCCATCAACCCATCAGTTTTGAAAGCACACAAGAAGTATTATCCGATCTTTTGCGATCAAATGATCGACGCATCACTATTGATGAAATCCAGCGAAAAGTTGCCGAATATTACCACCTCAAGCTAACAGATATGGCGAGCCCCCGCCGCGCCCGCGAAGTCGCCCGCCCCCGTCAGGTTGCCATGTACCTTTCAAAACAACTCACCCCTCGGTCATTGCCAGAAATTGGACGTAAGTTTGGCGGGCGTGATCATACGACTGTTATGCACGCCGTTAAAAAAATCGAGGAACTTGTAACGCAAGATATTGATTTTGCAAAAGAAGTTGATCTTCTACGTCGCACTTTAGCAGGCTAATTTATCCGTTCTTTCACTGGACCAAAAGGGCCTGTGTATAACCCCCTGTCATCCTCTTTGACAGGGGGTTTTGATATGCTATAGAAAACATATATATCCTCATACGTTGAGTCGTTTTTTGTATTTTTAGGGTTGTTATTTATGAAAGTTTCTTTGGATCGTGCACAGCTTCTTCGGGCTCTTAACCATGTTCAATCCGTTGTTGAACGCCGCAACACCATTCCCATCCTCGGGAATGTGATGCTCACCGCAAAGGACGGTATGCTCCATTTCGCAACAACGGATATGGATCTTGAAATGAAAGAGGGTGTCGCCGCAAAGGTTACAGAATCCGGCGCAACGACAGCCCCCGCCCTGATGCTGCACGACATTGTGCGTAAATTACCCGATGGATCCCAAGTGGAACTCACCTTGGATGCCAATGGTCATTCAATGACCGTAAAAGCGGGCCGTTCCCAATTCAAGCTGGGCTGCTTGCCTGTATCCGATTTCCCGGAACTGGGAACCGATGCCAATCTTGGAACCCAGTTTTCTTTAAAGGCAGCTGACCTGCGCGCCCTAATCGACCGGACCAAGTTTGCCATGTCAACAGAAGAGGCCCGTTATTACTTGAATGGTATTTATTTCCATGCGGCCGATCATGATGGTGTTTCCGTCCTGCGGGCTGTTGCAACCGACGGCCACCGTCTGGCCCGCTTTGAAATGCCGCTGCCCGATGGAGCCAGCGGCATGGCCGGGGTCATCATTCCCCGCAAAGCTGTTGCCGAATTGCGTAAATTGATCGAGGAAGCAGCGGAT
>CAZQLB010000135.1:0-3282 GCA_964593915.1 uncultured Pseudobdellovibrionaceae bacterium | reverse complement strand
ACGATCTTGTGCATGGGGGCTTTTTCTACCATATATAGGGGCTTGGGTTCACGCTTTTTCGATAGATTATGAAACTTTATTACTTAAAAGCTTTTGTTTTGGTGGTTATAGCTGCTCTGTTCGTGATGGGATTGGCTGCCTCCGCTCGTGCCGGTGACGATAATGCTTTGAAAATCCCACGTTTTGTCAGTTTGGGTAAAGATGAAATCTTTGCTCGGACGGGGCCATCGCTGAACTACCCGATCCGCTGGGTGTATAAAAGACGCGGGCTGCCTGTTGAGATTATTATGGAATACGATACATGGCGTCAGATTCGGGATGTCGATGGCGGAACCGCATGGGTTCATCAGGCAATGCTTTCTGGGCATCGGACGGTTGCGATCAAAAATAAAAAAGGCGTTCTTTTACGCGTTTCCGCGGATGATGCATCCAGTCCAGTTGTTCAGTTAGATCAATGGGTTATCGCTGGACTTGAGTCCTGTTCCGGTAAATGGTGCCGGATTGAAATTTCGGGGTTTAAGGGCTGGGCCCCTCGTTCTGATCTTTGGGGTGTTTACGCATCCGAGGAAATTGATTAGACTTATCCACAGTGACTAGCGCACTGATTCGCCTTCCTGATTCCTAACTTTCCACAGATTTATCCACACCGCTTGCTTCTGCGTTACACCCGGATTCTGCCATGATGACTGATGATACACATCTGCACCCCTCTGAAATAAAAGAAGAAATGCATGAATTGCTCTGCGATTATGCGGCCGATCCGGATCGGGACGGGGTTAATGGCCTGCGCCTTTTAATGGCTTTGGCCGGTGTCATGGTCGAAGCCAGTTTTATGTTTGATGAGCCACATGATTCGCTGGACGCTATGGTCCAGAAATTGGCCCGGCGTTTGATGGTATTTCCGTCCAGTACCCCGGTGCCTGCCGGATTGATGCCCGCCGCGTATATTATGGATGATATTTCCGAATTGGGGCGGGATGTCGCGCGCCATGTATTGAAAAATATGAATGATGATCCACATGATTTTGCGGATATCGTTTTGGATGTGGTGCATCATCATGTGTGTGTATTGGAATCGATTGATATTCCGCGGGACGAGTCATTCCGTATGGTGTGTGAATTTTCAACCCGCTCGATGGTTTTAGAAGTGGCTGCACAAGAATTGTGCGAAGTTCTGCTGGATCACAAAATTGCGATTGAGAAATGGTCACTGGGTGATTGCATTAGCGCGCTTTCAGGATTATCGGGGTATAAGGTGGCCGTGAGCTATGGGGCTGCGGGGGCTCAAAGCCGCGCGCGTTTAATGGCCCAGTCAAAAACATTTGATCATGTGGCCGAGGTGTTAACCCGTGAAGCGGTCCGTTATGGGATCGCTGGCGGCACTGACTGGCGTTTTGGATTACCCGCAAACGATATTAAAAAAGAACCGCCATCGATCCTGATTTCGGGTATTTTGCCATTTTGTGAAAGCTTTTTTCGTGCGGTACGGGCCTATGACCCTGTATTTCAGGCGGTTGCCTGTGCAAAGGCCGCTGGACGTATGCTGGCGGTCGCGTCTGGCGGCGAATTACCGGAATTGTCACCCGTTATATCAAAGCCGCTCGCGCTTTGCTCCATGACCGATAGCTATCGCTCCATATTGATGTCATAGATTTTCAGTATTTATTTTTTCAGCCTCGCCCCCAGAAGGGCGGATATAATCCCTTGAAACGTTTGAACGTCTTGCGATGTCATTTCAGCGCGGCGCAAGAAATTATTGATGTTCCGCATAACAGTCGGGCGTAAATGTTCAGCCGTAAAAAATCCATGATCAGCCAATTCCCGTTCCAAACGCGTCATTAAAAATTGCATTTCTTGCCCCGAAGCGGGCGGACTGTCGACCGTGTCATATCGCCGATCTGGCGTTTGGTCCATGATGCGCAGCCATTCATAACACACGATCATAACGGCTTGAGACAGATTGAGTGAGGCAAAATCAGGATTGGTTGGAATATTCAAAATCGCGTTGGCAAGGGCCAGATCGTCGTTTAAAAGGCCCGTACGCTCTGCTCCAAACAAAATACCGACCTTGTGTCCTGATGCGATACGCTGCTGCGTATCCTCAATAGCAGCAGGCGCGGTTAGAATTGGCTTAACCATATGGCGCAGCCGCCCCGATGTTGCATAGACATACTGTAAATCCGCAATCGCATCCGCTGTTGTTTCAAAAAGGGCAGGGGGCGGCATAAGATCTATCGCGCCAGATGACGCGGCAACCGCGCGGTCATTTGGCCAGCCATCACGAGGGGCGACAATGCGCATTTGACGCACCCCGCAATTCAGCATTGCGCGCGCCGCCATGCCAATATTCTCGCCCATCTGGGGTGTAACCAGAATAATAATCGGTTCAGGTATCATCGTATCGTCTGTCATCGTGTTTTCTTTAGGTTTCTATATTTTTAGGCCAGCGATTATGAATCCATAGCCATTGAGCCGGGTTTTGACGGATCCAGTCTTCGATCATATGATGCGCATCCAGAATAACATCCTGGGGATCCCGCGGGGTTCCATCCGCCTGAAATAAAACAAGGGACGGATAAACAACAATTTTAAAATGCGCGCCATGTGTGCGCATAATCTGGGCGGGATAGACAGGGCATTTAAACCGTTGGCCCAGCTGAACATACGCATCGCTGCTTTTTGCAGGAATGCCGAAAAAGGGGGCCATCACCCCTTCGTTATATTTCTGATCGATTAAAATCCCGATTTTTTCTCCATCCATCATCATTTTAATGATGTCGCGCATCCCCCCCCTGGATTTTGGAATAATGGGCAGAACGCCATGAAGTGATCTGTATCGGGCCAATAAATTGTCGGCTGCTTTGTTGTTTGCTGCCCGGTATACAAGGTGCAGCCGTGTCTGCATAAAATGATAAAGGGCAGGACCCGCAATTTCCCAATTTGCAAAATGTCCCGCAATGAAAAGGGCAGGGCCAGTGGATAAACTGTCATGACTGATCTGGGCTTGATTATCTATTATAATCCGTTCATTCATAATGGTTTTTAAATGCGGATATTCGGCAAATGTACGGCCCAGGTTATCCCACATGCCGATGATCATTCGGTCCGCTTCTGGTTTTGTTAAATGTGGAAAGGCGCGCCATAGATGACGACGCGCGCGGCGATGCAGTCCTGTCATTGGTCCAAATATGCGTGCGATTTTCCCCCCGAATGCCGATGCGATATCAAGAGGTAGAACCGAAAAAATGAACACAATAAGACGAATAAGTGCATATTCCATCC
>CAZQLB010000134.1:2950-3287 GCA_964593915.1 uncultured Pseudobdellovibrionaceae bacterium | reverse complement strand
CAAACAACTATTTATTTCTGTCAGTTGCTAGTGTCTATATCATTCACTCTATTAAACAGATGGCTAAGACATTTAATAAGCCAACTTTACTACCTCGTCGAATTTGCCTAGAGCTGGGATGAAGCTAAACAGTCCACAAGGTGTTCCTCCAACACCTAAAGCAGCGCTCCAATGGTTTGGTATGCAACAGGCAAGTGCTTATTTAACTGCATTTATGAAATCAAATGGTTTTGTGGCCACATGGACGAAAAAAATTCTAGGTTATGGAACATTGGCAGCTGGGATTTTGGCTGGTGGTAATTTCGCGGCACACAAAGGTGTCGAGCTTACAGAAGGA
>CAZQLB010000134.1:0-2940 GCA_964593915.1 uncultured Pseudobdellovibrionaceae bacterium | reverse complement strand
GTAGTCTCACAGCCGAAAATATTGAAATGCGAACCATGATTGGAAGTGGAGCAGAGAACGGTCCCGGTGCCTATGTTGAAAAATATCAAAAACTAGAAAGAGAAGGATATCCACTTAAAGATAGTCAAGGTAACCCATTAAGAGATAAAGGTGGTCAAGAACTGACCAGAAAATGGGTAGCCACAGATGCCGCCCAAAAGGCCTATAAACAAGCGCAAGAAATCATCAGACTTTCTGCCGAACAACAAAAAGAATCTTTTAACAAAGAACAGGAGCTTAGAGCAGCAAAAGATGTTGCCATACAGAAAGCTGATGCAGACATTGATGCTGCAAAAACAGCTAGAATTGCCGCATCTGCGACACTTGAGGCAGCCCCAGCACAAACCGCTGCGTCGGCTGCTGCTGGCGTTGCAGCCGCCCAATCACTTGAATCAGAAAAACAAGCAGATGCCTTGGAAAAACTTGCTCGAGAGAGGCAACGAAGAGCGGTAGAAGATGTCTTTGCGCCTGGCAGATCTTTTTAAAAAATCAACAGTTTTGATTAACACTTTAGGGAAATTATAAAATGGGACCAGAAGAAGAGAACTCAAATTGGCTAAAAGGTATACGTGTAATTGGTCTTACTGACAAAGAACACCAAGATGCAGATGCGCGTGCAAAATCAACCGCATTATCCCAACTTAAAAAGGAACTAGAAACCAAACTTGGCCGGCCAATAACAGATAAAGAAGCAATAGATCAAATTCCATCAAGTGCCATTATGGCACGTGCTGCTGATTTATATATTAGTGGTTTTCTTGCCCCTGCTATTAAGCAAGGCCGCTCTATCACTATTGATTTAGCAAAAATAAACGCCGACAAAAAACAAATCGAAAACCTCCCAGAAGTCCGCAAAGAGGCAATCGAAAAATCCCTGATCCCGATTTCTCTTAAACATGGGATGATCGAACTTGAAACGCTGGAAAAATATCGGGACCGTTATAACAAACATCAGGATGATATTATTGCATCGGCCATTGCCGCCGGTAAATCACCGTATGAAGCCATGGCCGGTGTGGCAAATCTGGGGGTTATGATCGGGGGGATTGCGTCGATCTTGGGTCAGGCGATGGATAAACCCGAATGGGTTGCATTCGGTGCGCAAACCATGTCGTGGTCCACCCAACTTGCCACAAAGGCAAAAGATGGAATTCTTGCTTTGGATAAAGAAGCTGGCATCTTAAAAAACATCAGCAAAACGCCCCCAGAATTCAAAAAAGATATGGATGACGCGCAAAGACGTTTGGTCATGCAACATCACTATACACAACGCGCGATCATTGCATCGATGGCGGATGATCCAGAACAACGGCGAATTCTTTTGGAATCATGGGATAAAGGGTTCCAAGCACTGTGTGCTCAACATGGGATAGAATGTGACATCGGTGAGAGATCAACCCCTGGGGCGGGTAACGCTCCTCGCGCTGCCCTAAATGTACGCAATAATAACCCAGGAAATATCCGGGATATTAAAACCGGTCAATTCCGTGTCTTTGCAACCCCTGAAGAGGGATTGAAGGCCATGCATGATGATTTGATGATCAAAATATCCGGTAAATCAGGAGCAATGAAGAGGGCCTACGGGAATAATTATAGCCCGACATTAGAAAATCTTATCAATGTTTGGGCTCCGCCTAATGTAGATAATAATGATACAAAGGCCTATATTAAACGTGTTAGTGAGAAAACCGGGATTGATCCGAAACATGTCCTAACGCCAGCCGATTTGAAAAAGTTGGTCCCGGCGATGATCTGGCATGAAGGTGGTGGGGAGAAATCTCTCTCTCACTTCCAACCTGCTTTAGATAAAAAATATGCTGCTGCGGATATTCCGCCGGTAACGGAAATAGGGGATAGACCGGTTGCCGTATTAAACAACCCCGAGGCAAGCACAACCGCTACGGCTGTTTATGATGCGCTGATAAAACGCATGGGGGTTGGATCTCCTGATGGCGTAAAACAACCCTATGATGCCGTGGCGCATTTGGCCCAGGCACCGACAACATCTACAACAGATATTAAGGGTCTAAGACAATCGGCGGCGGCATTATCGCATGACGGTGATACGGGAGAACGCGCTCGTTCTACTCCTGTCATTGTCCCCGTACTGGAGCCGCGCGCTTTCTCCTAACCTCTTGTCATTATGTCTATAATCCTCTACAAAAGGGCCTGGTTTCCAGGCCCTTTTTCCGTTTATCCTCTTTAAAATAGTCCTTGCCAACAGTAACTCAATGAGTTATCCTGAGCATAGGATGATACCTTATCGGATAACTCCACTATGCACGACGCGTTGGTCACCATTGTTGAACATCCTACCTATTTAAAACGGGCGGAAAAATTATTGACGCCCGCCCAAATGGATGACATCGCCGATACGTTGGCGGCGCATCCGTTATCGGGCCAGGTGATGCCCGGAACGGGTGGGTTTCGCAAATGGCGGTATGCGGGTGTCACCGGCAAGGGAAAAAGTGGCGGGGTGCGGGTTATTCACCTGTTCGTCTCGGATGCTGGTGTTGTTCATATTGTCGCGATCTATGCCAAAAGCGAGCGCGCCAATTTAACCAAGGCCGAGCAGAACGACCTGTACGCTCTGGCCCAGATATTAAAGGAGGACGAATAATGACAACTTTATTTGACGATATTAAAAAAGGCGCGACAGAAGCCATTGCCTTTAAACGCGGTAAAGCAACCGGGGCGCGCGTGCGGACCTATACGGCTGTTGACGTTGCCAAAATTCGGAAGAAAGCAAAAATGACCCAGAAACAATTTTCAGAGTCGTTTTTTATTCCTCTGCCGACCCTGCGCCAATGGGAACAGGGCCAACGTGTGCCCCAAGGCCCGGCTCAGGCATTATTGCGGATTATCGATCGTGATGCAGCGGCGGCGTGCGCGGCATTGCAA
>CAZQLB010000133.1:0-3350 GCA_964593915.1 uncultured Pseudobdellovibrionaceae bacterium | reverse complement strand
CCCGCTTTATCCCCTCTGTCCAAAAACGGCAGCAGAACGCCCCGCGCGCGGGCCCCTTCTGCCCTCCGTGCGGATACAATACCCCTGTTATGTCCTGTCCCGTAACCCATCTTGACACACCCGGCGCAGGCCCATTTATGACCCCGCTTCTTATTTATCTTATTAATTTTATTATACTTTTTATATATCCCCGTACAAAAACTATACCGCTATAGCCCTTTATACCTTCCCCCTATTCCAACATATTTCCTTTAATTTTATATGAATCCCTTGGAAAAAATCTTATGGGTGTTCAAAATACCATTTTCAATGTAGAATCAGGGCAAGAGTTTGATTCCCTTCCTCGTTTTGCGTGTGGCAGACATGAAATCATTGTTTTTAGATACTTTTTTACATCGTTATCCCTATTCTTTTGTCTTTAAAAAACGCGAAATCACCGGTTTTATGGCCGCTGCCATGGCTGTGTTTCTTTTGTCCAGCCCGGCATTTGCCCAGCCCAAGACATTAACAATCCTACAAGATGAAAGTGGCACACCAAAAGCAGTTTGGGGTGAACCATCACAAGACATTTCTTCTCCGCCATCCGAAATAATAAATACATATCAGGACAATAGCCCAAAACCATCCCCCATCGCGGCGGAACAAGATCGGTGCATCCAGGCTGGCACCCCCACCCCGCTCACATTGCAAACAAATGACCTGTTATCCACATCGGTCGCGGACTGGGCCCAGAAAAACGGATATGACCTGTCGTGGCAAGCCAACCAATACCGATCAAATGGGCACGTTGTTTTGGACAAGGAATTTGATCGCGTTTTAACCGATTTTAAAAATATGCTGGATCTGAACGGCATTCATCTGGATATCACTATCTATAAAAACTGCACTGTACGGGTAACCGAGGTTCAATCATGACATATACGCCTTTATTGACAGTTGTCGCCGCCATTATGACCATCGGACTGACATCATGCTCGGATGCCTTGATGAGTCCTGTCGACAAGGACGTCAAGGGAGCAATGGCCCAAAGCACGCAATACCTTGATAACATACGTCAATTCACGCCCGTTTCGGATGCACTGCATGGCACCGTCAAGCGCGTGGATCAAACATGGGTTCCTGTTACACGTGTTGAAAGCAAACGCCCAGCCGATATTGAAACCAAACTGGCCCGTACCGTCACCGTCAACAGAAATTTCGCAACTATTCAAGAAGCCGCTCAATACGTAACATCCTTAACAGGTGTGAATGCACATGTGACGATGCCATCAAAGGGATCTTCTGGATCCGAGGGGGGGACTGAATCCACCACGGAAACCACGTCTTCGGCTACATCATCGTCATCCGAAAATACCCCCGAAACCCAAACACCCATCATTTATGACGGCCCATTGTCTGGCATGCTGGACCAAATTGCAGGACAGTTCGGGTTATTTTGGGATTGGGAATACAATGGCATCAATTTCTTTAAAACAAAAACACAGACGGTTAGATTGGCAACCCTTCCAGGGGATAGCAGCCTGACATCATCTGTTGCCTCTAAATCCGGCGGGGGAAGTTCATCCTCTTCGTCCGGAAGCGAATCCAATATGTCATCAGACTCTGAGCTAGAGGCACGGGTCAATTTCTCTGAAATTTCTGTATGGAAAGACATTGAAAGCAGCCTGAAAACCATGTTATCCCCCGATGGAAAATTGGCCGTTACCCCCGCAACCGGCGTCATCACGGTTGATGATACCCCTCTGGTTTTAGAACGTGTCACCCGCTTCATCGATGCTCAAAATGTCGCCTTATCCCGCCAAGTTGTCATCAACGTACGCGTCATGGCTGTTGATGTATCAAACGATCATCAATATGGGATCGATTGGGGACTTGCGTACAATAACGTCGCCAGCAACTTTGGCGTTTCTGTTGACAGCGTATTTGCGGGAACGGTAACAGAAAACCCGAATAGCTTAACATTCAATATCCTCTCACGCGGGCCATGGAGCAATTCAGAAGCGATCATTAACGCCCTTTCCATGCAGGGAAAGGTTTCGCAAATCACATCTGCATCCATCGTCACATTAAATAACCAACTAGCCCCTATTCAAGTTGGAAAAGAAATTTCGTATATTGCATCGAGTTCAACTCTTGCTGCGACGGATAACTCCCCTCCTGTTACAACGTATGATACTGAAAAATTAAAAACAGGATTCAGCATGAACGTCTTGCCCCATATTCTGGATCAACAACGTTTGATGTTGCAATATGCTGGCGACATTTCATCACTGATCCGTTTTACAGAGGTATCGGACGGCGATGTCACTCTTCGAAATCCAGAGGTTGATACCCGCAGCTTTCTGCAACGCGTCATGATGAACAGCGGAGAAACATTGGTCGTTAATGGATTTGAACAATTTTCGATGCAGGGCAGCACACAAGGAACGGGCGCATCACGCTTTATGCTTTTGGGCGGCGGGGCAGAAACAAAACAACTGCGACGTGTTATCGTCGTCATTATCCAGCCGATTATCAGCGGGACATAACCCCAGGGTACAAATCAAAAAATGGATCCTTATGTTTTTGACATTGGCGAAAATCGTTTTGTTTCAGGACTTTTTTGGCAACCGCTGAACAGTAAAACATTTGGCGAATGTGACAGGGAAATAAAATCTCTGGCCCATGAGCTGTCCTTTGATTTTTTTGTACAGCGTACAACATCCACCCATTTTGTGGGCTTTGCGGCCGCATCTGACCAAATAAAAGCCGGTTTTCTTTCAGCAGCAGCTGTTGTTTCAAAAACATTGGAACTCGAAGAAGATCTGCGCGATTTTCTTTTTGTGTCAAGATTACCGTCTGGTGCATGGATGTATGTCGCCCAACGCGATGGGGTTATCCTTCCAGACGGAGATTGTTTTTTTAGCACGGAAAAAGAGATTAAATCCCGGCTGTTTGAAGACCAAAGTCTAGCGTCATGGAACCGCATTTATGCCCCGGCACAATGGGGCATTATCGGCAGCTTTGACCGATCCTTCGAAGATTTATTGCCTAAAAACCAAAGTGGGAAGCTGGCCTATCATAAATGGTGGCGGCTTCAACCTGTTCACCCATACATCTCCATTCTACGGTATTGGAAACATGCACTCGCAACAATATTAATAGGCGGAGCCCTTGTTGGCGGATGGGTTTATTATAACCACATTGAACAACTCCGCCTTGTCCGTGAAGCCCAAGAATTACTTGAAAAACAGTTGCAAGGACAGGCCGCAAAACCACCACCAGAAAAACCATGGAAAAAAACCCCGGCACCGCTCCCTATTATGCAGGCCTGTATCAACAAAACAGCTGAAGTAAACTTATATCCCGGT
>CAZQLB010000132.1:0-3462 GCA_964593915.1 uncultured Pseudobdellovibrionaceae bacterium | reverse complement strand
GATCAGAAGCGGACGGCCCGTTTGGACAATTGCCTCCAGTACAGGCAGCATGGATTGCAGGTTTGAAAGTTTTTTCTCGTTCAGCAGGATATAAGGGCTGTCCAGTTCGGCCACCATCTTTTCAGGATTGGTGACGAAGTAGGGGGACAGATAACCGCGATCGAATTGCATCCCTTCAACCGTTTCCAGTTCGGTTTCCATGGATTTTGCTTCTTCAACAGTGATAACACCTTCTTTACCTACTTTTTCCATTGCTTGCGCAATTTTTTCGGCAACATCAGAATCGCCGTTCGCCGAGATCAGGGCCACTTGCTGAATTTCAGCATTGCTTTTAACGGACGTGCCGCGTGCCTTCAAATCAGCAACAACAGCAGCAACAGCGATATCGATTCCGCGTTTAACATCCATGGGGTTCATTCCGGCGGCAATGGCCTTGTGTCCTTCAACAACAATCGATTGTGCCAATACGGTTGCGGTGGTTGTACCGTCACCGGACATGTCGTTTTGTTTGGATGCAACTTCGCGGATCAGCATGGCGCCTACGTTTTGCAGTCTATCAGAAAGTTCGACTTCTTTTGCGACGGTCACGCCATCTTTGGTGATTTTGGGCGCGCCATAGGACCGTTCAAAGACAACGTTACGACCCTTTGGGCCCAATGTGACTTTGACCGCGTTGGCCAAGATGTTAACACCTTGCAGCATTTTTTCGCGTGCATCGGATGAAAAGGCAATTTGTTTTGCACTCATGGTTTTAATCCTCGTAATAAAGTTGTTGTGTGATAGCGCGAAGGCCTTAAGCCGCCATAACGCCGATAATGTCTGTTTCTTTCATGATGAGGTATTCGGTACCATCAATCGTCAGTTCTGTACCAGACCATTTGGAGAAAACGATACGGTCACCAACTTTGACGTCCAGGGGGACAACCTTTCCTGATTCATCGCGTCCGCCTGGGCCTGTTGCAACAACATCGCCCATTTGGGGTTTGTCAGCGGCTGTATCCGGAATAATGATACCGCCAGCGGTTTTCGTTTCGGGTTCAGCGCGTTTAACAACAACGCGGTCATGTAAGGGACGGAACTTCATGGTTCACTCCTTAAAGGTTATGGTTTGAACAGCAGGTTTCTTGTGCGATTACATAATCCGCATCAATCAACCCCTCCATATCTTGTATTGTACAAGATACTGGTGGATATAGGATAGATAGCTGCGGAAATCAAGGGAATTGCCGTGAAAGTAAGGGATCTTTCGCACATTTTTTGTCCTGTTATTTGAACAAGACCAAGGAAAGGGCCAGGATCGCCATACCGCTTATGATTCCGTAAACTGTTTCGTGTCCTTTTGCATATCGGCGTGCGGCTGGTAACAGTTCATCAAGGGCCAAGTATACCATCGCACCTGCAATGCTGCCAAAGACGCATCCATATACAGCAGGAGATAAATAAGGGGCCAGGATGATGTATCCAATAAGGGCGCCCAAGGGTTCGGCAAGGGCCGAGATCAGGGTCGCCAAAAGGGCCTGCATACGTGATCCGGTGGCGTAGTAAACAGGGATCGCGATGGAGATTCCTTCGGGGATATTGTGGATGGCAATCGCGGCGGCCAGCGGTGCGCCCACCGATGGGTTATCCAGCGTTGCGAAAAATGTTGCCATTCCCTCTGGAAAATTGTGTGCGGTGATGGCGAGTGTCGTAAACAGACTGGTGCGCCGTAAAATACTGTTGCCGCGGGGCGTTTCACTGGCCCCGGGCGTGGGCGGGATCAATGCCCCATGAGGGTTGGGGATGAATTTATCGAGTAGAACAAGTAAGGCAACCCCGCCAAAAAACGCAAGTGTTGCCGCGCTATACCCCAGTTTTGGGCCGAACGTGTCTCCAAAGGCGATTTGGGATTTGACAAAGATTTCGACCAAAGAAACGTACACCATGGCCCCGCCAGCAAACGACAGGCCGAACGCCAGAAGACGAGGGTTTGTGTTACGTGCCCGGATAACGGTAAGCCACCCCAGAAGGGTTGCGAGCGCTGCCCCCACTGTTATGGCGAATGCGGTTAAAACGGGTGTGGATATTATTTCGTTTATCATGGGCTTAATGTGGTATTTTATTTTGTAAAATCAATAGGCTGGTGCATCGTTTCTTTATGATAACGCCCCGACCCTGTCCATAAAGGTAGGGGTGCGGCGGTGTCGGGTTAATTCCAAAAGCCCAAGACGGGTAAAGCCGTGGACATCGACGGTGCAGGGATCGTCGTCAAATTGGTGTCTTAATTCGTCCATAACCTTGCGGCGTAAATCGGGATCTGACATTTTTAGAAAATCGATCAGGATGATGCCGCCCAGATTGCGTAAATGAATATGGTGCGCGATTGTTTTTGCGGCTTCTAGATTTACGGAGAGGGCCCCGCGCCGGTCTGGGCCGCTGTTGATATCAATCGCAATCAGGGCGGCGGTTTCCTGGATAATGATATTTCCCCCGCCCGGGAGGACGACATATTGTTCTAAAAGGCCGTCAATTTGATCCATAATGCCTGGAACCGACATAAACAAAACCAGATCTTCGGATAAAGACTCATCCTCGACGTCCACACGCCTGATTTTGGGGATTAGATCCGGGGCGAAAATACGGCACCATTCCTGTATTTTATCAATTTGGTCCAATGTTGTAATGTCAATATGATCAATGCGATCAGCCGATGTATCGGCCAGGACTCTTTGGACCGCATCTGGGCCCAGCATGATTAAATGGGGTTGCTGACCAGTGGCTGATTTTTTGATGGTTTCAAAAACGGTATGAAGGATTGTCACTTCTCGTTTAATAAAGTCAGTTTGCGTGTGGGCACCAGCTTTGCGTAGGATCACGCGGGCATCGGGCATTAAATCATCCACCATTTTTTCCAACTGGGTTTTTAGCTTTTTATCGCTAATTCTGCGTGATGTGAGGCTTTTTGGGTCCATTGGGGTGTGAATGAGATAGCGGCCATGGATTGCCACGTCCATGGTCATAATAGGGGTTTTTTGAAGGGGAGGCAGATCTTCGTCCGCGTCATGAGGCAGGTAGGATGTGCGGGCCTGGACCAGCACCATATCGCCGGATGCCAGGGTTTTACCGATTGCTTGATCCCCGCCTTTTATAAATGTGCCGTTTTCCCCCATTTGGCGCGTATCGCGATTGTACAGAATACCAGTATTTTCACCATCTAAATCCAGAAAGGCAGCGTCCATGCTGGCGTCTATGCGTTTTACCTGGGCCCAATAGATGGATCCATAGCGGACCCGTTCGGTGCTGGGGTCAACCTCAAGGTGGCAAAGGCGATTTTTATCGGCTGCTGCTGCCCATAGGGATTCGCCGACGTCTTCAACGAGTATGTCCATTATGAAAAACTCTTGGTATAAGAATGTTTATTTTATGGTGTGAAGGGAAAAATAGGGGGATGGACGGTACTTTCATGCTCCATAGTGTATCATA
>CAZQLB010000131.1:0-3498 GCA_964593915.1 uncultured Pseudobdellovibrionaceae bacterium | reverse complement strand
ATGTTGCGCTTGCCGATTCCACGAAAGGGGGACGAGATCTCCCTTTATAATCGCCTCAACTAAACCGTCACGTAATCCCGCTGCGGATACGTGAACTTGTTCGACATCCAGAAAAGTGGTCAAGTACGCCAAAAGAGATGCGGCCTGCGGCATGGTTTCCGCCCGCGCAGCCTCTAGATAATAATCATGAATCAGGGTCTTGCGAATATCACCTGATGTTGTTTCCGATAACCAATGGGCGAGTGCACGGATTTTTTCAGGTTCCAGGGGTTCGGTCGTATGATCTTGTGGCTTTAACCCGGCTCTGATCATATAAAGACGTGCAAAGGAACGCCATGATCCACCAATCACATACAAGTTCTGGGCAGTTCTCAGTCCGTTTGGGACCGTTTCCATGTGACGCTCAATTTGGGTGAACAGGGCGGGCTCTTGTGTTTCCAGACGAAGAGTCCCCAAAGGCAGACTGCAAGAGGTGACTGTTTTATGGTTAGATATAGACGTGAGCTGCAAAGAGCCGCCCCCAAGGTCGGCAACAATACCTTCTGCATGCGGTAATAACCGATGAACGCCCATTGCGCCGTATCGTCCCTCTTCCTCTTCGGTTAAAACACGGACATCAAGGCCATGTCTTGATTTAATTGTTTGAACAAAATCAAGCCCATCAGTCGCCCTACGAACGGCTTCGGTTGCGACGGCGATGTAACTGGAACAGGGATGCGTTTGTGTAATTGTTTGGATATAACGATCAAGAGCCTGAAAAGCTTTTTGAACACCGTCTGGATACAGGCAATGATCCTGGTCAAGGACACGGCCTAATTCACATAGTTCGACTGCCTTTGTCACAATTTTTGGTGACGTGCCCGCCAGCGCGTATACTGTCAAACGAACAGCATTCGATCCAATATCAAAAATAGCGATGGGTCCCGTTTTCATCTCATATCTTCCTTTTGCACCATGACAAGGGACGGTGAAAAACGCAAGTGGAAATCAAATAAAGACGCAGAGAGTTTTATTAAAAATGGTAAAAGCCGTCCATAGGGGACGGCTTTTACAAGAAATATATAGAATTGGGTTAGGATACAGGATCAATCCACCCAATATTTCCATCCGGACGTCTGTAAACCATATTATACCGGCCCGAACTGGCATTTTTGAACATCATCGCACTGGCCCCCATCAGATCCAGGTTCATGGCGGCATCAGCAACGCTTAGTGTCATGATAGGTGTTGTCATTTCGGCGATAATGGCAGGATCTTTTCCAAATTCGAAATTATCTTGCTCATCAGCTGGGGCCAAGACTGCATCGCGTGCAGTGGCAAAGTCTTTTCCTTCGCGTTCCATGCGTTCGTGATGATCGCGCAGACGGTTTTTATATCGGCGCATTTGACGTGCGATTTTACCCGATGCCACATCGAATGAAAGATAAGGATCATCCTCGGTAGCATAGGATTGTACCGCAATATCTTTTCCAATATGAATAGTGATATGAGCGCGGAAGAATCCATGCCCCTCGCGGGAAAAGACAACATTTCCATCAATGGCGCGATTGAAGAATTTTGTATTCAAATCCTCAAGGCGTTCGGCCACATATGTTTTCAGCGCATCGCCAACGTCAATTTGTTTCCCTTGGACATTCAGGTTCATGGCGTATCCTTTCTTGTTATTGTGATTTGAAAGCCATTTTAAGACTGGACCTTTATAGATCCGTTTGTCAAGTTTTAGGATATAATATGATCTATTACTAAATTATTATTTTTTGGTGGGTTTTTGCACAAAAAAGAAACCAAATAAATTATGTATTTGTCTTGTTCTTCTTTATTTTTCGCCGCAGCGTAGATGTTTCAATGCCCATGCCTTCCCGGTATTTGGCAACTGTACGACGGGCAATATCTACACCTTCTCGTTGAAGAGTTTGTGCAATAGATTCATCCGATAAAATATCATCGATGCTTTCTTGATCAATCATCGTTTTGATGCGTGCACGAATAGATTCTGTTGAATGTTGGATACCCCCAGCACCAGAAAGTCCCCCCGAAAAAAAGAATTTCATTTCAAAAATACCGCGCGGGGTGCCAATATATTTTCCGGTCGTGACACGGGATACAGTGCTTTCATGCATATCGATGGTTTCCGCAACATCGCGCAGGGTCATGGGGGTTAAAAATTCAATTCCATAAAGGAAAAAAGCATTTTGACGTTCAATAATATCGGCAGCAACTTTCAGGATCGTTTGGGCGCGCTGATCCAATGCGCGGACTAAGAAACTGGCGTCATTCATCTGTGTTTGCAGGTATGATTTATCAGAGGGTGTTTTGGCATGGGACATCACATCTTGATAATATGTTTGGTTGATCAGAACACGGGGCAATGTTTCGGCATTCAGTTCGACCCGCCATCCGCCGCCCACATGTTTGGGTAATTTACGCATGAGAACATCGGGGATAGCCGTTTGAACAACCAGTGGTGTAAAGGATGCCCCCGGTTTTGGATTGAGCGTTTTTAAGGTTAAAAGCATGTCATCCAGCACATCATCATCAACACGTGCCATATGAGCCAATTTTTTGCGGTCATGTGTCGCAACCAGATCAAGATTCGATAAGATGATACGATATGGATCGTTATAAATTCCTTTGTCTATAAGTTGTAATCGTAAGCAATCCAATAGATCGCGTGCAAAAATACCAGGTGGATCAAAGGAACGCAGTGTATTAAAAACGCTGTCTATTTTATCTTTTTGAACACCCCATTGAAGAGATAATTCATCCACATTGATCCGCAGGTATCCGGCATCGTCCAGGCGATCGGCCAGAAGCGTTGCAATAGCACGATTGGCAGGGTCTTTTATGCTTTGTTGAATTTGATCGTATATATGGTCCCGCAGTGTTTTAGAGTTGGTCAGCTGATCCTGCATGTTAAAATCTGGATCATCAAAAGAAGAATTGCCGCCCGCTCCGATACGTGAGGTCCCACCATCAAAGTCCTGCATCGCAGGAGACGCAGGTTCATCCGCGCCGCGATCCCACTGCGCATCAAATTCATCCTCGGCTGATCCATCATCCCCATTGTCTTGTTCCCGTATATCCTCAACCGATACGTCGGTGCGTTCAGGATCCTCTTTTTCCAAAAGGGGATTTTGGGCAATTTGCTCTTCAAGATAGGTATCCAGTTCCAGATTTGTCATTTGCAGCAGGGAAATGGCCTGTTGCAACTGAGGAGTCATAACCAGCTGTTGCTGCGCACGAAGATCCAGGCTTTGTGTTATCTTTGGGGTTGTCATGCGTTTATTGTAACACGACTTGCGGGCGGATGAAACGGCTTCGGCCCACGATGTTTTTTTGGGGGATGCCTTATTTTATCGGCTAAATCCTTCACCCAGGTACACTTTCCGAACATTTTCATTTTGGATAATATCATCTGGTGTTCCTTCGGTTAAAACACGGCCATCATGAAGGATATAGGCACGGTCCACGATATCTAATGTATCGCGTACATTATGA
>CAZQLB010000130.1:0-3531 GCA_964593915.1 uncultured Pseudobdellovibrionaceae bacterium | reverse complement strand
CGTTATGATACGTTGAAAGAGCTGAATATTCACGTTCACGTTCCTGAAGGGGCAACGCCAAAGGATGGTCCATCTGCTGGTGCAGCCATGACAACCGCGATTGTGTCGGCAATTACAGGGATTGAGGTGCGCCGCGACGTGGCGATGACGGGCGAGGTGAACTTGCGCGGATATGTCACCGAAATCGGGGGGCTTAAGGAAAAATTGCTGGCGGCCCTGCGTGGCGGCATTAAACGTGTTCTGATCCCCGAAGATAACGTCAAGGATCTGGAAGAAATCCCCGCAAATGTCAAAAAAGGGCTTGAAATCATCCCGGTCAGCCGGATCGAAGATGTTTTGATCCACGCGTTGGTGCGTGGGCCTGTACCGTTGACGGATTCTGAAATCGCCGCCTCGTCGGTAAAAATCAAGGTAGAGGAAAGCGACGTTCCTGTGCGTCACTAGAAAGCTCCTACAAGGTTTATATACCTATTATTATGTATATTGACATATATATGTATGTGGTATATAGTCTTTGGTATTATGGGGTTTGCACACCGGGCATTTACGCAACATCGTCCTTCTACCGTCAAACCGGTTGAAACAGGGGATGCTGCCGCTGCGCTGCATAATCTGATGGATGGATGGTTTGAATCTCCGCCTGGTTTAGTTTTATCTACAACATCCCTTAAGGATATGCATTCTATTCCCGTTTATTATTTCAAGGATCCAATCGGATTCTTAGAGGGTATGAATGTAAAACATCCTGATATTGTTCACCTTGTTGAACGTGTATTCCATATTCATTTAAATAAAGTGATGGAGGAAAAATTCCCATATCAACCAGCATTGGCGCACATTTATCACACGGCGACCGAGGCAGGGAATAGAGGGTATCCGGACTTGTTTGAAAGTTTGGGATGTACGATGGTCGATTGGGCACGTTTTGAAAACAATAGATCCAGGCAGGATGTTTGTTCTGTTATTTTGGATGCGGGTGAACAGTTGTTAAGATTGAATGACAGGTCATCACTTGGGGGATTTGTGGTTCATGTCCGTGATTATGCCGAGGATCGTCTATATGGATTGAGGGGATATCATAAAAATTCTGCAAATGGGGAAAAATTACACTTGTAATCCATAAAAAACCTGCTATTTTACCGGACAATTCAACTGCGCGATTAGCTCAGCGGTAGAGCAACTCGTTTACACCGAGTGGGTCGGGAGTTCAATCCTCTCATCGCGCACCATTTTCCCCCTTATTTTAAAATCTGTGTTGGTTATAAATTTCTGGGGACAACGTTTCCCTTTTTTGTGTTCTTGTTACCTTTTTATGCGGGGCCTTGCTAATCTCGTATCTATATCACGATATGAGAAATGGCAGGTATTTGATGTCCTCTACAGCTTTGAAAAACGACTATGCGGCCCCCCAGACATTCTTTTCAGCCCCTCTTTCAGCAATGGATCCGGATATTGCCAGGGCGATCATGGGCGAACGAACACGGCAACAAACGCAGATTGAGCTGATCGCATCTGAAAATATCGTATCTCATGCGGTGCTGGAAGCACAGGGGTCAATACTGACCAATAAATATGCCGAAGGATATCCCGGAAAGCGGTATTATCAAGGATGCCATTACGTAGATCAGATTGAGCAAATCGCCATAGATAGAGCCAAAAAATTATTTGGATGCGCGTTTGCCAATGTACAGCCCCATTCAGGGGCCCAGGCCAATGGCGCTGTGATGCTGGCTTTACTGCAACCAGGGGATACTATTTTGGGGATGAGTATGGCCGCAGGGGGACATTTGACCCATGGGGCAGGGGTGGCGCAATCCGGTAAGTGGTTTAAGGCTGTACAGTACGGCGTACGTGCGGAAGACGGATTGATCGATTATGATGATGTTGCAAATCTGGCCCGCACACATCGCCCTAAATTGATTATTGCAGGGGCATCGGCGTATACGCGTGTGATTGATTGGGCGAAGTTCCGATTGATTGCGGACGAGGTTGGCGCCATCTTGATGGCCGATATGGCCCATTATGCAGGGCTTGTTGCAACGGGGCTTTATCCGTCTCCATTTCCACATGCTCATATTGTAACAACAACCACGCATAAAACATTGCGGGGGCCGCGTGGCGGCATGATCCTGACAAATGACGAAGACATCGCCAAAAAGGTCAACACAGCCGTCTTCCCTGGATTACAGGGCGGGCCGCTTATGCATGTGATTGCCGCAAAGGCGGTTGCGTTTGGCGAGGCATTACAACCAGAATTCAAAGCATATGCAGCCCAAGTTATTGAAAATGCGCGTGCGTTGGGTAAAACGCTTGTGGCGGGTGGGCTTGATTTGGTATCTGGCGGAACAGATTGTCATATGGTCCTTGTTGACTTGCGTCCTAAAAAATTGACGGGTGTATTGGCGGATAGTGCTTTGGAACGTGCCGGGATGTCCTGTAACAAAAACGGCGTGCCGTTTGATCCAGAAAAACCAATGGTGACATCTGGCATCCGGCTCGGGACTCCTGCATGTACGACCAGAGGCTTTGGTGCTGATCAATTTGATACGGTTGGGCAGATGATTTTAATGGTCCTGGATGGATTATGCAAAAATGGAGCGGATCAGAATCAAACAGTTGAAAAAGAGGTTCGCTCTAGGGTACAACAGTTATGTACCCAATTCCCGATTTATCCCGAATAAGAAACGGCAGGTTCGTCTATGCGGTGCCCTTTTTGCGACCACGAGGAAACAAACGTAAAAGATTCGCGTCCTGTGGATGGGGAAAGCGTAATCAAGCGGCGGCGCGAATGCCCCAGCTGCGGCAAGCGATTTAATACGTGGGAAAAAATCGAAACACGGATTATTACGGTGCTGAAAAACGGGGGACGCCGTGAACCGTTTGATCCAGAGAAGTTGACTCGTTCTGTTTTTGTGGCGTTGCGTAAACGCCCCATTGAAAGCCAGATCATTCGTGCGGCGGCAGCCCAGATTGTTCGTGAAATTGAAGCAACATGCGACGGCGAGATATCAACCCTTGATATCGGTGAAATGGTTTTATCGGAACTTTTTAATATGGATGAGGTTGGGGCTGTTCGTTATGCATCCGTATATAAAGACTTTCGGTCACTGGATGATTACAAATCTTTTGTCGAAGGACTTGAACAGCGTCATAAAACAATCAAGAAAAAAAAGCCTGATATCTCTCGTTCACGTGCCGCATAAGACTCTTTTGTTGCATCCATGCAACGCTTTTCAAGGGGATGTGACATTTTGTTCATTCCATGCTTGGCATCCATGAATCTGTCCTTCATCATGAAGACATACGAATCAACGCGCACTTCTTTAATGAATGGGTTTCCATTACGTTCATGGCACAGAAATCTTCCCACACCTCGTCTGGCATCGGACAGAGATTGATCATGAATTATACGACAGCGCCATCATTGGATGATGTCCAGACGATTGCGCAGTCCCATTTGGATACATTGCCCGAAGAAATTCTTGAAAAGTGTCATGATCTGACCGTTGTGGTGGATGATTTTCCGGACAC